>JANQIL010000016.1 GCA_028282245.1 Magnetospira sp. | reverse complement strand
CGAATCCAGTCTCCCCGACCAAGCCTTCCACGGCGGAGCGCGATGGAACGAAGGGGCCCCGTGCCTTCGGTCCGCCGCGCGCGCGTGAATTTGTTATGGAGAGTTGTTTTCGTGCGATTTTCCGTCATGGCGCGCGGAGGCGTTGGGCTCGGCTTTTGGCCCACCGGTCGGTGTCCGCTTGGCGTTCCGTCAACTCCGCGAGGGCCGTCGCCGCAACGGCGACTCAGGACGGGGTCCGAAGGATGATCCGGACTCCGCCTTATTGATCGGCGCGATCGATCCGCCCGGGCGCGCCGGACTCGATGAAGGCATCGGTGGACATCCGCGACAGCAGGGCCTTGCGCTCGTCCAGCGAGGCCGGATATATGCGCGCCAGGACCCGCCGGTTGGCGGCCATGTTTTCCGGAATCGGTGCCCCGGCGGCGGTGCGGTTGGGCACCTTGGGGCGGGTATCCCCAAATCCGCTGACCTTGAGGCGCAATGGGTCCAGGCCCAGTTCGACGAACAGGCGGGCCACCCGGGCGGCGCGGGCGGTCGACAGCTCCCAGTTGGACGGAAACACCGGGGTGCTGATCGGGTCGTCGTCCGTGTGCCCCTCGATTTCGATAATGTAGGGCACGTACCTGGGCTGTTGAAGGGTTTCCGCCACCTTGCCGAGCAGCGGCAGCGCCTGGTCGCGGATGTCCGCCGAACCGGGCAGATAAAAGGCGGAGGAGGCGAATTCGAGCACCAACCCGCGATCGTCCTCGGCCACGTCGACCGTCTGCTCGGCGTTCTGGTCGAACACGATGTCGTTCATGTGGAGCTTGAGGATCTGGGTCGAGGTGCGGGCGTCGTGCTTCTTGAGGCCGATCTCGTTCTTGATCCCCGCCGCCACCTGCTCGAAGGCCGGTATGTCGATCTTGGAAAACGATACCAGCATCACGAAAAACGCCATCAACAGGGTGATCGCGTCGGCATAGGTGGCGAGCCAGGACTGGTCTTCCTCGTCGTCGTCCGGCGGTTGCTTCCACTGCGGCATCTCAGCGTTTCAATTTGTCGATATTGAAGTGCAGCGACGGGTCGAGAAAGCTGTTCATCCGATCCTGGATGGCACGCGGACTCTTGCGCTCGGCCAGCAGAATCAGTCCCTCGGCGACCAGGTAGTTGCGGAATCGGACGATCTCCTCGCGCTGACGCACCTTGGCGGCGGCCGGGATGAACACCAGCCGCGCGAACAGCACGCCATAGAGGGTGGTGAGCAGCGCCAGGGCCAGTCCCGGGCCGAGCGCCGACGGGTCCTCGCCCATCTTGCCCAGCATGATCACCAGACCGACCAGGGTGCCGATCATCCCGCAGGCCGGCGCCGTTCCGCCCATGCTCTTGAGGATGTCGGCCGGCACCGTGTTGCGCTTGAACGCGTTCTCGATCGCGTTCTCCAGCACCGCCCGGATCTCCGCGCCGGTGTAGCCGCTGACCACCATCTCCACCCCGTAGGCCAGAAAGCGATCGATCCGCCGCAGCTTGGGAATCTCGCCCTCGATCGCGACGAGGCCGTTCTTCTGCACCGCGTATCCCCACTTGATGACCCGCCCGACCTCGGATTTCAGAATGTCCCGCTTGATCCGGGGGGCAAAGGCGATGCGGTAGATCAACTTCAGCGACAGGACGACATAGCGCGCCTCGTAGGCGATGAAGGTGGCGGCCAGGGTCAGGCCGACCACCATGATGAAGCTGGACCCGCTGACGAAAACCAACGGATCGTTGGTCGCCATCGCGATGGCGCCGATGAACAGGCCGAAACCGAACAAAACTCCGAGTATCGTTCCAATCGACATGCCCTGGCCCCGGTCTTCCCGGTCGCCGATCCGATCCGGCGACCTTTCCACGCGCCATTATCGTTATTCCGTGGGCGTTTATTTTCTGTTAAAAGAATTTATGGCAAATAGATATTTATTTTCAAACTCTTGGATTTCCAGTTGAGGGGCCGCCTCGATGGAAATTTTCCGGTTTCGTTCCCTGCCGGTTCAGTATTGTTGGACCCCTTGGGTACTGGCCGCGCGGCGATGCCGGCGCCGTGAAAACCGATCAATCCAGATTGAATCGCCCCGGCGCGATGATGCCGTTCGGGTCGAGCGCCGACTTGATCGCCCGCGCGGCCTTCCAGAAGGTGTCGTTCTCGTCGAGGATCACGTCCATGTTCTCGATGTCCATGCGATACGGTGTGGCGCCCATGTCCATGTAGGCTTGGTTGAGCGCCCGGATGCAAGCCACCGCCTGCGTGACGCGCTCGGGATCGGTCTTGTCGTAATCCAGGCTGACCACCCCTTCCAGGGTCATGCCGTGCATCAGGTTGAGGGTCAC
>JANQIL010000005.1 GCA_028282245.1 Magnetospira sp. | reverse complement strand
CGTCGCGCGATTCCACGTGACCCCGGCCCGTCACGCGACGGATTCGATCCACTAAGCTATTGATCTGGTGGTTCGATTCAGCCAACGGATGGGACTCATTCGTTGGCATCGAACCACTAGACACTTGGAAACGCGCGATCATCCGGTGGGAAACACGATGCAAGTTGCCGTGGTCATTCCTTGCTACAACGTCAGAAAAACAATTGTTTCGGTGATTAATCAAATCGGCGACGAGGTGCGCGCGATCTACGCGGTCGACGATTGTTGTCCGGAGCAAACCGGAGAATTTCTGAGGGCCAACGTGACCGACCGGCGGCTCACGATCATCCGCCACAATCGAAACAAGGGCGTCGGCGGCGCCGTCGTGTCGGGCTATCGTCGGGCCATCGCCGACGGCATGGATATCATCGTCAAGGTGGATGGCGACGGGCAAATGGACCCACGGCTGATTCCGGATCTCATCCGCCCAATCACCAATCTCGATGCCGACTACGTGAAGGGAAATCGCTTCTATTCGCTCTACGATGTAAAGGAAATGCCCGGGTTGCGCCTGTTCGGGAACGCCACGCTAAGCTTCATAACGAAGATTTCGAGCGGGTACTGGCGCGTTTTCGACCCCACCAACGGTTATACCGCGATCAGCGAGACGGCGGTGAAACGGCTTAATCTGAACAAGGTGTCCGAACGGTATTTCTTTGAGACCGATATGCTCATCCAACTGGGCGGGATCCGGGCGGTCGTTCAGGACTTTCCCATGGAGGCCCGCTACGGCGACGAGGAAAGCAATCTCCGCATTTCCAGGATCATCCTCGAATTCCTGGGCAAGCATGTCAGGGCCTCGATCCGCCGCCTGGTTTACCAGTATTTTCTGCGGGATTTCTCGATCGCGTCGATCAACCTGGTTTTCGGCCTCGTTTTTGTCGTTTTCGGCGCGAGCTTCGGCGCCACCGAATGGGTCCGGTCGGTGACGTCCGGCGTTCCCGCGTCCTCGGGCACGGTGATGATCGCCGTGCTGCCAATCATCCTGGGGTTTCAGCTTCTGATCGCTTTCCTGTCGCAGGACATCGGAAACGAACCAACCGTGCCCCTGGTCGGCTTGACCCACGATCGCAACGATCCCAAGACCCGCGGATGACGGGACGACCGAACCAATGGGCGTGATGGATGTCGCCGTCATATCGCCGCGACGATTTCGTCCGTCGTCACCCTGCGTTCCGGCGGCACCTCCGGGCAGCCAGCCCCCGGACCCTCTATTGGATGGGGCTTCATATGAGGGTGTCTCCACGTTCAGAACATCATTACGCTTAAGGAGGGTCCGCGCGGAGAAGCCGAAACCGATTGAGCTTTCCAAGCGTCGCGGGCGATCGTGCGGTCGTGGTCTGGCGCCACTCAGCCATCACGGATCATTGCGAATCCAGCCTTCCGAACACCCAGGAGCGGGTTGATAATGCGAAAATCGTCATTGGGTCGGACCCTCAGATATTTTGCCCGAACAGTGTTGTGCGTGACGGCCCTGTTCTGGTTCGGCTTCGCCATGTTGTCGGGCGCTGAAAACGACTTCGAGGGCATTTTGTCGAATCTTCCCAATACACTGCCGTGGCTGGGTTTTTTCGTGGTCGTCTACATGGCGTTTCGCTGGGAACTGCTGGGCGGCGCGCTTGTCCTAAGCGCTGGTATCGCCTCGGTGTTCTTCTTCAGTGCCTGGACATCGCCTGCCGTTCTGCTCGGCATATCGCTGCCAAACATCGTGGCGGGCGCCGCGCTGGTCGCTTGCGGCCGTCTTGATCCGCCCAGTCGTGACGCAGGAATTTCCGGATGGCGGAACAAGGCGCCATAGGCTCCGGCGCTCGATCCAAAAGCGAACAATTTTCGACCATTCGCGATGCTTCGGCTTGCGGTTCAGCACTCTCCCTCGCCGACGCCGTGGCACGCAATTACCCGGTGCTCCTCGATAAAAAGAATCCGGTCCGCTTGGCGGGCCACCTCCGGGTTGTGGGTGGCGATCAGCGCGGTTGCCGGCGCGCCGCGCAGCAGGCGCGCGACCAGGGCCGGCGCATCGGCGTCGAGCGCGTCGTCCGGCTCATCGAGCAGCAGCAGACGCGCCCCCGACAGGGTCGCGCGCGCGAGCAGAACGCGGCGTGCCTCTCCGGCGGACAGCGACCGTCCACCCTCGGCAACGCGTCCGTCCAGACCGCCTAGTCGATCCAACACCGGACCGAGGCCGAAGGCCCGCGCCGTTGCCAGGATATCCTCGTCCGAGGGTCGCCTGGCGCACCCAAGTGTCAACGCCCGGCGAAAACTACCGGCAAGCGTCGGACTGCGCGGACCGACATAGGCGATCAGGCGCCGCCGCTCGGCCGTCGTCAGGCCGGTCGGCGCGCGGGTTTCGATCCGCACCCGTCCGCGCGTCGGCGCGTCCAGACCGGCGGCCAGGGCCAATAGCGTGGATTTACCGGCCCCGTTCGGCCCCAGGATGGCAACCGAGTGTCCGGAATCCACGGAGAAATCGGCGTGTTGCAGGGCACCCGCCCGGACGCGCTCGAACCGTAGCGCGGGCGGATGTCCCGACAGCGGCGCGCGCGGCGCCGGATCGCGGCGAAGCGGCGGCCTGTCCAGCACGGCGCGGCACTTGTCGCGCGCGGCGATCCAGGCGCGATGCCGGTCCCACACCCCGGACAGCGCGCGGAGCGGATGGATCATCAGGCCAAGCGCGGCCAGCGCCCCGGCCGCTTCCGACGCGGCGGCCCCGGTCATGCCCGCCGCGAGGAGCACCGCCGCGGCCGCGATTCCGGACACCGCATCCGGCACCGCCAGAAGCAGGCCGACGCCCCGCGCACGCCGAACGGCGGCCGAGATCAGGCGCTCGGTCCGCCGCCGCAGCAAACGTCGTTCCGTCCGCAGGCGTCCCAGGAGGCGCAGTTCCGGCGCATGCGGAATGCGCTCGCTCATGTCCGCCGCGATGCGCGCGCGTCGCGACCGAAGCAGGCGATGCGCCTCGCCATAGCGGACTCCCAGCGCCGCCATCGCGATCAATCCCAGGGCGATGGGCATCGCGGCCGCGATGCCCAAGAACGGATTCATCGCCACGATGGTCGCCGTCGCCGCCGGCAACACGACGGCGGCCGATATCAACCGCGCGATCCCGACTCCCACCCATGCCCGGATCGCGCCCAGGTCGCCGACGAACCGCAGCGCCAGCGATCCACCCCGGCTCCGCGCCACCGTCCGCGCCGGCAGGCGCGACAGATGCCGGAACAGAGTCTGGCGGACGGCCGCGGCATAGTCCTGCCCAATACGCTCGGCGGTGATCCGCTCGGCGACCCGCAAGGCCGCGATCGTCAGGCCCGAAAGCGCGATCAACCCGATATCCACCATGGGTGGCGCGGTCGCCCCGGCGTGTAACGCGGCGAATGCGTCTCGCGTCGCGAAGGCGGCCATGCCGGCCGACGCCGCCTGTCCGACCGACAGGGCGGCGACGAAAGCGATTCCCCGACGACGGGAGCCGCCCGAGATTGGCGGCAAGCGACTCATGCCGCCCGGTCCTTCCGCGCGACACCCCCTTTCCCACGGATCTCGGCCAGGATGGCGCCGGCGCCGGCCGGGTCCGCGAGCGTATCCTTCGTAACGATCCGGACCCCCCCGGCGCTTTCGGCCTCCAGGGTCGCCAGCGGCGAGCAACCGACCATCCCGGTCACCACGTCGGGCTCGATGCCCATGTCCCGCAACACGGCGCAACCGCCCACCGCCGAGGCCGCGTCCGGCGCGGCGAACAGAATCCCGTCGAAGCCGTCCCGCACGCCGGACGTGCGCAGCAGGCCGGCGGTCTCGGCCTGGAAAACGCCGTCGGCCAGTTCGATCAGGGCAACCTCGCACCCCTGCGCGCCGGCGTAGCCGAGGAGTGTCTCCAGGCCGGTCTCGATCCGCTCCAACGGTTCGCCGTAGGTCGAGACCATGCCGGTATCGACGAAGTCCGCGACCACCTGCGCTCCCGAATCCACGTAGGCGTTGAAATCCCCGAACGCGCCGGTGCCGGTCGCCTTGAGGGCGGCCACCCGATAGCCGGCCCGGACCAGACCATGCGCGAGGCTGGCCACGGCCGTGGTCTTGCCGGCGTTCATGGAGGCCCCCACGGCGCCGATCACCGTCAAACCGGACGACGGTCGCGGCCGCTCGGCGAGGGCGTGATCGGCCAGATTGATCGCCGCGCCCGCGTCGTCGCGCAGCAGGCCCAGCGGAACGACGCGGGTCGGGGTCGCCATCCTCGCGTGACGAGCGCGCATGCGGCCCAGCACGCCGCCGCCCGCCAGCATGTCCGTGCCGTCGGGGTCGATCTCGGCCACGCCCTCGAACTGATCCGGGGCGTACCGCGCGCCGCAGGCCAGGACGACGAAATCCCCTTCATAGAGTTCGGCCGGGCGACCGGAGGCAAGCTGAATCCGGCGGTGCGAGCCGATTCGGTCGACGCGGCCCAGAATCACGTCGCCGGACCGGATGGCGGACGTCACCGGACCCAATCCGGCGACGCGATCCCTTGGCACGCGGCGGGTCGAGAAGGCCCATTTGGCGTTCCGGGCCGGGTCGGGAGTGGAAACGAGGGGAATCACGTGCATGATCGGTACTCCGTGACGAGGGAATGGATCAGTTGGCGGAATCGGGCAGGACGAGCGCCGCGAGTCCGCCCCGAGTCAGGCAGTCGTTGAAGTCGTGGCCGCACCCGGGCAGCAGTTCATGGCGCAGGTCGGGATCGGATAACCCGCGCGCCCGCGCCGCCCGATCCAGGGCCGCGACCCAACGCGCCGCGCGCTCGACGCGGGTCCGGCCCTGCGTCTGATCCAGGACTTTATTGCTGCGGGTGTTCTGGTCGACGACATCGTCGCGCGCGCCCACGGCGACCGTGATGGGCAGCCGGAGAAACTCGTCCAGGCGCGCGGCGAGACGCGGCCCCCAGGCGGAGTCCCCGCCGGTTCCGGGGCCGAGGCCATAGGGAAACGCGCCATCATCCGGCGCCGTGTACCAGCCGGCCGACGACAGCGTCAGCCGGCCCACGCGTTGCGGGTGCAGCATGGCGAAACGATGCGCGAACTGCGCCCCGCCGGAGTACCCGAACAGATCGACGCGCTCGGTCGGAACCAAGCCGTAGACATGGAGGTCGCGCAGCAACTCCAGCAAGGCGATGTCGGCCCGGCCCTTGCGCACCACCTGTTGGTAACGGGGCCACGCCTCCGCGTCGAAGAGCGGCGCGATGACGATGCGTTGCTGGATGCCGGCGCGCGCCGCGAACCCTTTCGCCTGCGCCCGGGCGCCACGGTGAATACCATGCACTGCGACCAAGGGGCGTGCCTCGGTATCGAGGCTCGACGCGACGTTCGGAGGCAACGCGATCCAGCAGGACAGGCCGCGCGCACCGCGACCGGGCCGCCAGACGAGATGCGTGTCGGTATCCGCCCGTGTCACGCCGATGCAGGCATGGCGAGGGTCAAATGGCGTTGGCGGCGAGGGCATAAGCATGGCGTCATCTCCCATCCCTTGAAGCGACCCCTCGGGGTCGGGATATGGAGACAACGATTCCGGCGCGGCTTTATTCCCCTTCCCGGCGAGCGGGGTGTGTTTTTTTTGAGGGCGAGCCGTTCCAGCGGCTGGCGAGCAGGGCGGCTTCCGCGTCGGGCGTCAGCGCCGGGCCGGCGCCGAGGGCGTCGAGCATGGCCGACAGGGCATCGCCCACCGCGCCCGACGCCGGCTCAAAGCCACCGGGATCAAGCGGATTCGCGGGCGCCGCGACCAGGATCGGGACCTCCCACGTTCCGTCTCCGATCCGGCAGGCCAGCCCGAATTCCAGGTCCGACGGCAAGGCGCCGACGACCTCGAATTCCCGGCAGGGCCGACCCGTGGCGTCACGAAACGTCAGCATCGGCCGAACGCCGGTTGGGGACGAGGCGCCGCTCGGCAGGGTTTCGAGAGCCTGGGCCAGCGCATCGTCCGGACCTCCAACGCCGAGACCGATCACCGTTTTCGCGGGGTTGAGCACTTGCGGCGCCAATGTCGCGCCGAGGCCAAGCCCGATCAGCAGCGCCACGCTTGCCGCCAAGGCCGTCGGGGCGAACCCGGGCACCGGCCGTCTGCGAGGGAGCCGCCCGACACGCCTCGCGTCGTTGGTCAAGACGGCCGCGATCGACGGCGGGACCTCCTGTTCCATCGGGGTGCCGAACGCCTCCCTCAGCAGACTGTTCGAGGCCGCGATCCGGTCCGACAGCGCCCGGGCCTCGGCATCGGTCTCGATGGCGCGGGCGATCCGCTCGGCGTCGGCCGGGTCGTCCAACGCGCCGTCCACGAACGCGGCGATTTCCCGTTCGGTCCAGTCGCGGGTCATGCTGCATCCTCCGAATTGAGCGGCAACAGACGCGCCCGCGCCCGCGCCAGTCGGCTCATCACCGTTCCGACGGGCACCGAAAGCACCTCGGCCGCCTCCTTATAGGATCGTCCGTCGATCGCCACCAGGGCAAGCACGGCGCGCTGATTTTCGGGCAGGGCGGTCATCGCGGCCCGCACGCGGGCGAGGTGGAGGCTTCGCTCGACACGATCGAGGTCCCGCCCGCCGTCCGAAATTCTGTCCAACGCAGCCGGATCATTGGTGGTTCGCCATCGCCGCCGACGCCGGGTCTCGTCGATGAAACTCGTGTGCACGATACGGAACATCCAGCTATCGAGACGCGTGCCGGGCGTGAACTGGTCGAGCCGATCCAAGGCCTTGACGCAGGCCGTCTGCACGAGGTCGTCGCCATCGTCGGGATTGCCGCAAAGGGCATGGGCGAACCGCCGCAGCCGCGGGACAAGCGCGGCCATGTTGGTCCTCAACGTCTCGTTCATCGCATCCTCTGGATCGGACCATCCGCGAGTCATAACGTCTCGGCCGGCGGATTATTCCAGATCGGGTGGACTATTTCACGCGACGGGACGTTTCATGACGATACCATTTGGCGTGAGAAGGGAGATATCCGTCATGATCCGCTTTGGTGTGGTGTTCCTGGTGGCCGTGATAATGGCCGCGCTGCATGGGGTGACATCCGGTGCCGGACTCGGCCCGCTCCCCCTCGTGTCGGTTGCGTTGGCGGACGATGGCGACGATGGCGGCGGCGACAATGGTGGGGGCGATGACGGCGGGGGCGACGATGGGGGTGGCGACGACGGCGGCGACGATGGTGACGGCGACGACGGCGGGGGCGGCGACGACGGCGGGGACGACGATGGTCGGGACGACGACGGCCACGGCCACGGCACCGTCGGTGGTGGCGAGGGCGGCGGGGACGATTCCTCGTCGAACTCGGACGGCGGCGGCGATTTCGACTTCCTTCTCCGATTTTTCGACGAACTGCTTGGCGACGGTCGCGACATCATCGAGGACGAAATCATCGCGTTTGGGCAGCCCGACCTGACCTCGCGTCAACGCTCCGCGCTGAACGGGGCCGGCTTCGTCATCCTGTCGGAGCACGCCCTGGGCGCCATCGGCGGGACCCTGCTGCGCTTCTCGCTGCCGTCCGGCCTGGACGCCGAGGACGCGCTCGATCTGGCGCGGGAATTGGTGCCGGATGCGCTGTTCGACTTTCATGATCTGTTCGCCGCCTCCGGGATCGGCTGCGCGGACTGCTGGGGCGCCAAGGTCATCCAGATCGAGCGCCTGTCCGGGAACACCTGCCGGCGCGGCGCGCCCATCGCCATTATCGACGCCGGCGTGCAGTCGGGTCATCCGACGCTGAGCGGCGCCCGAATTACGACCCGAACCTTCCTACAGGCCGACGAGGCTCTTGCCTTCAACCCGCACGGCACCGCGATCGCGGCCTTGCTGGTCGGGGAAAGCGCGCCCGGAGCGGCACCGCTGGCCCCCGGAGCCCACGTGCTGTCGGGGGCGGTCTTCCGCCGGATCGACGACGCGACGCGGGCCGACGCGGTGGCGGTGCTGCGCGCGCTGAACTGGGCAATGCGGTCCGGCGCGCGCGTCGTTGCCATGAGCCTTGCCGGCGCGGAAAACCGCGTTCTGCATCGTGGCATCCAGGTGGCCGCGCGACGCGCGAACTTCGTGGCGGCGGCCGGCAACGCCGGACCGCACGCCGATCCCGCCTTCCCGGCGGCCTTTCCCGAGGTTATCGCGACCACGGCCCTGGACGCGCGCCTGCGGGCATACCGCGACGCGAATCGGGGCGATTACGTGGAACTGGCGGCGCCCGGCGTCGGCATTGTCTCTGCGGCGGGCGACGGCGCTCGCAAGACCTGGTCGGGCACCAGCTTCGCCGTCCCGTTCGTGGCCGCCGCGCTGCTGCGGGCCCGCGCCGAAACGGGCGGCGACCCGGAGGCGGCGCGGGCCCTGCTGGCGGCGAGCGCCAGGGACCTCGGGGCGCGCGGGCGGGATCCGGTCTATGGACACGGACTTGTTCAATCGCCCGGGGAACGCTGCTGGTAGCGGAAAGGCGAGGCCACCCGCTTGAACGGTTCGGCGACCGAACAACTTCTTGCGTTGCGCGCGGCCCGCGACGGGGACGCGGCAAAACCGGCGCCGGATCCGAGGCCATGTTTTCCGTTCCGCCGTCATCGATTCCAGGCGAGCATCGACTGGATCGGATCGCGCGCTACCGGGCGAGGAACCCGCGCAGTCGGTCCAGCATGCGCGGGCTGTCCCATTCGGCGGCGCCGGCGAGGCGCGCCACCTCGCGGCCGTCGCGGTCGATGATCAGCGACGTGGGCAGACCCGGAACCCCCAGGTCGCGGGCCAGGGCGGTCTTGTCGTCGTGATGGAAATCGAGGTTGTCGAACCCGCGCCGGATCAGCAACTCGCGCGCCGCGACGATCTTGTCGCCCCGATCCTCGGACACCGCGACCACCGCCAGCCCCTCCTCGCGCAGCAGGTCCTGCGCCCGATCAAGCGACGGCAACTCGGCCAGACAGGGGGCGCACCAGGTGGCCCAGAAGTTCAACAACACCACTTTGCCACGGAACCGGGCGATGCTAGTTTGGCCGCCGGCGGCGTCGAAAAACGCCCGTTCGCTCACCGGTTGCGGCGGTTCGGTGCGGATCAGCTTGCTCGCGCCGTCGTCGGCCACCACGGCCGGGATGAACCCGATCGTTCCGGCGGCCAGCATTGTCCAGCAAAGGATCTTGAGGAGCATGATGAGTCGGTTTCCTGCGTTGCGGTTCCGGGTTGGTTCTGGCCGATGACCTCCAGCAGCATCTGGGGCGGCAGGTTCGGCGGCGGGCCGGCCGACATCATGGAGGAAATCAACGCCTCCATCGGTTTCGATCGGCGGCTCGCCGCGCAGGATATCGCGGCCTCGGCGGCCCATTGCCGCATGCTGGCCGCATGCAACATTATATCGGAGGACGACGCCCGGTCCATTCTTGGCGGCCTTGACCGCATCGAGGAAGAGATCGCGCGCGGCGACTTCGAATTCAAGCGGTCGCTGGAGGACATCCACATGAACGTGGAATCCCGGCTTGCCGACCTGATCGGCGAGGCCGCCGGGCGTCTGCACACGGCGCGCTCGCGCAACGATCAGGTGGCGACCGATTTCAAGCTCTGGGTGCGCGAGGCCCTGGGTCGCCTGGACGACGGCCTGCGTCGTTTCCAGGCGGTCCTGATCGACCGCGCCGAGACCCACGCCGCCGACGTGCTGCCCGGGTTCACGCATCTACAGGCGGCCCAACCGGTCAGCCTCGGGCATCACCTGCTGGCCTACGTGGAGATGCTGGGCCGCGACCGCTCCCGGGTCCGCGACGCCCGGGCGCGGCTCAACGAATGCCCGCTCGGCGCCGCCGCCCTGGCCGGCACGTCGTTTCCCATCGACCGCGCGGCGACGGCCGCCGCGCTGGGGTTTGACCGCGCGGCGGCCAACAGCCTGGACGCCGTTTCGGATCGCGATTTCGCGCTCGACTATCTGGCGACGGCAAGCATTACCGCCGTCCACCTGTCCAGGCTGGCCGAGGAGATGGTGATCTGGGCCAGCGCCCAGTTCGCGTTCGTGCGTCTGCCGGATGGTTTCTCCACCGGCTCGTCGATCATGCCCCAGAAGCGCAATCCGGACGCCGCCGAACTGGTGCGCGCCAAGGCGGGACGGGTGATCGGTCACCTCAATACCCTTCTGATCGTCATGAAGGGCCTGCCGCTGGCCTATTCCAAGGACATGCAGGAGGACAAGGAACCGGTGTTCGAGGCCGCCGACACCCTGGACCTCTGCCTTGCCGCGATGACCGGAATGATGGCCGAGGTGGCTTTCGACACCGAGCGCATGCGGGCCGCCTGCCGCCTTGGCTTCCTGACCGCGACCGATCTCGCCGACTGGCTGGTGCGGGCGCGCGGACTGCCGTTCCGCCGCGCCCACCACGTGACCGGCGCCCTGGTCAAGCTGGCCGAGGCGCGCGGCGGCGGTCTGGAGGACCTGTCGCTGGACGATCTGCGGTCGGTGGAGCCGGAGATCGGCGAGGACGCCTTTTCGGTGCTCGGCCTGGACGCCTCGCTGGCCAGCCGGACCAGCTTCGGCGGCACCGCGCCCGACAACGTGCGGGCCGCCTGCATCGAGGCGCGCGCCCGATTCCTGACTCCGGAGGCCCCGCCATGACCCGCCGTCGCCTGTTCGCCCTGATCGGCTTCGCGCTGCCCGCCCTGCTGCTTGCCGCCTGCGGCAAGAAGGGGCCGCCCAAACATCCGAAGGGAAGCCGTTTTCCCCGCACCTATCCGAGCGAGTGACCGAACGGGATCGAGGATTCCATGGACCATTTCGACTATCGCGACGGACACCTGTTTGTCGAGGACGTACCCATCGCCGACATCGCCGATGCGGTCGGCACCCCGTTTTACTGCTATTCCAGCGCCACCCTGACCCGCCACCACGACGTCCTGGCCGATGCCTTCGCCGGTCGGGACGTATTGATCGCCTTCGCGGTCAAGGCGAACTCCAACATCGCGGTCATGAACACGCTGGCGCGACGCGGCGCCGGGGCGGCCCTGGTCTCGGGGGGCGAGTTGCGGCGCGCCCTGGCGGCCGGGGTACCGGGTGATCGCATCGTGTTCTCCGGAGTCGGCAAGACGCGCGCCGAAATGGGTCTGGCGCTGGATGCCGGCATCTTACAGTTCAACGTGGAATCGGAGCCGGAGCTGCGGACCCTGTCCGAGGTCGCGACGGCGCGCGGGATCACCGCGCCGGTCGCCATCCGCATCAACCCGGACGTCGACGCCAAGGTCCACCAGAAGATCACCACCGGCCTGCGCGAGAACAAGTTCGGGATCGAGTGGACCCTGGCCCCGGAAATCTACGCCCACGCCGCCACTCTGCCCGGAATTCGAGTGGTCGGCATGTCGGTGCACATCGGTTCCCAACTCCTCGACCTGGCGCCGTTCGGGCAGGCGTTCGCCAGGATGCGCGACATGGTGTTCCGGCTGCGCCGGGACGGCCATCAAATCGACATCCTGGATGTCGGCGGCGGGCTCGGAATCCCCTACGACGATCAGCCGTCGCCGGGTCCGGAGGCCTACGCGGCGGCGGTCTTCGACGGTCTGGGGGATCTCGGCTGCAAGCTGGTCCTGGAGCCGGGGCGGATGATCGCCGGCAACGCCGGAGTCCTGATTACCCGTCTGCTGTACCGCAAGGAGGGCGCGTTGCGGACCTTCTACGTGGTCGACGCGGCGATGAACGACCTGCTGCGGCCCAGCCTCTACGACGCCTATCACCATATCCTGCCGTGTCGTCGCCCGTCCCCGGGCACCGTCAACATCGAGGTCGACGTGGTCGGGCCGATCTGCGAGACCGGCGACACCCTGGCCCGCCAGCGCAGTTTGCCGCCAATGGCCGAGGGCGACCTGATGGCGGTGCGCACCGCCGGGGCCTATTGCGCGGTGATGGCGTCGACCTACAACAGCCGACCCCTGGTGCCGGAGGTTCTGGTCGCCGACGACCGCTGGCATCTGGCGCGGCGACGCCTGGAAATCGACGACCTGCTGGCCCTGGAATCGCGCCCCGACTGGTTCGGCGGGGATGGCGGCGCCTGACGCCCGGCTCGCGCGGCGCCTCGCCGCCGCCCGCGGGGCGCTGCTGTGGGAGCGCCTGTGGCCACGCCTGTGGCCACCGCTCGGGGTCGCCATGGCGTTTCTCGGAATCGCCTTCACCGACCTGCTGCCGACCCTGCCGGCCGATCTGCACGCGGCCTTGCTGGGGCTATGCGGGGTGCTGCTTCTGGGCGGCGTCTGGCGCGCCCTTTGGCGTTGGCCGCGTGTCGACCGGGCGGCGGCGGGACGGCGCCTGGAGGCCGACGGCGGCGTCGCCCACCGGCCGCTGAGCGCTCTCGACGACCGCCCCGCCACATCCCTCGACGATCCGCGCAGCGCCGCCCTGTGGGCCGCTCACCAAGCCCGCGCGCGGCGGGCGGCGGCGGACCTGAGGCCCGGCTGGCCGCGCCCCGACATGGCGCGCCGAGACCGGCACGCCCTGCGCGCCATCCCGCTGCTGGTGCTGTTCGTCGGCCTGCTGGCCGGCTGGGGAGACCACGGGCCGCGCCTGGGTCGCGCGCTGGTTCCCGTCTGGCCAACCGAAACCGTCGCACCGCCCGACCTCGATCTCTGGGTCCGTCCGCCCGCCTACAGCGGACAGCCCGAATGGCATCTGGCGGCGCCGCCAACCGATCCGATGACGGTACTGGCCGGCAGCGACCTGGGCCTGCGGATCGGCGGCGCGGCGGCGCGACCGACCCTCGCCCTGCCCGGCGCGCAACGTCCCTTCGACGGCCTGGGCGGCGGGGCGTGGCGCCTGGAAACGCCGCTCGCCGAGTCCGGCATCCTGTCCCTGTTCCTGGGCGGCGAGGTCTGGGCGTCGTGGCCTCTGACGGTGATTCCCGACCGGCCTCCCGAGGTGGCGATCGCCGGACCGCCGCCCGACGACCGGCGCGGGCTGCTGCGGATTCCCTATGACGCCTGGGATGACTACGGCGTGGTCGGTCTGACCCTGATCCTGCGCGCGGTGTCCGATCCGTCCGAGCGCCATGCGGTGGCGGTGACGCCGCCGCCGGACGACCGGGCGTCGGGCGTCGCCGTGGTCGAGGTCGCCGGCGGCCCCTGGGCCGGCCGCCGCGCCGAGATCACGCTTGCCGCCGTCGACGCGGCCGGCAACGAGACCCGGTCGGCGCCGCTGATCGCGGTGCCGCCGCGCCGCCGGTTCGCGCATCCGGTGGCCGCCGCCCTGGCCGACCTGCGATGCGACTTGCTGGGGGGCGCGGTGAACGGCGACATCGCCGCCCTGACCCTGCGCGCGCTGCTTGAGGACCCGGCGGCGTTCGGGGGCGACATCACCACGGCCCTGGGCATGGCGGTCGCGCGCGCGCGGCTCGCGCACGCCCGCCACTCGCCCGACGCGGCCGATGTGCCGGACCTGCTGTGGACACTCGCCCTGCGCATCGAGGACGGCGATCTCGGCCTCGCCCGGCGGGCCGCCGAGCGGGCTCGGGCGCGGCTCGACGCGGCGTTGCGCAACGACGCCGATCCGGAGTCCGTGGCCCGTCTGATCGATCAATTGACCCTGGCCGTCGACCGCCTGCTGCGCGCCCTGGAGCGCCATCTGGCGGACATGCCGAGCGATCCGCGATCGCCGTTCGGGATCTCCGGGATGGTCGACGGTGGTGCCCTGAAGCGTCTGTTGGAGCGCATGGACGCCGCGACCGGGCGCGGCGACCGGGCGTTGGCGCGCGACCTGCTGGCGCGCCTCGGCGGAGCGCTGGACATCCTCCGGGACGCCGTCCTGGCGCCGTTCGACGCGGCGGCGCTCCGGCACGGGCGGACTCTGCTCGACCGCATCGATGCCCTCGATACCGCGCAGCAGGACCTGATGGACGACACCTTCGGTCGGGCGCGGGCGGCCGACGACGGCGATTCGGCGGCGTTCGGACGGCTGTCCGATCTGTCCGGCCGACAACGGGACCTGGGAGACCGGGCGCGTGCCATGCGGCCCGATCTGGGCCGGGTCGCGGGCGCGCCGCCGGATGCCCTGGAGGTCGCCGCCGCGCGCATGGACGCGGCGGCGCGGGCCCTGGCGCGCGGCGACGCGAACGATGCCCTGGCGGCCCAGGGCCAGGCCATCGACGGTCTGAGAACGGCCCGCCGGGCCGCTCTCGATGCGTTGCGCCGACAGCTTGGGCAGGGGCACGCACCGACATTGCGCGGTCCGGGCGCGATGCCCGATCCGTTCGGCCGCCCGGGGGCGACGCCCGGCGGGGTGCTCACCGGACCACTCGACCTGCCGGCCGAGGGAGCGGCCACCCGCGCCCGCGAACTGCGCGACGAGATCCGTCGGCGGGCCAACGACCCGGCCCGCTCGGATGCCGAGCGCGATTATCTGCGCCGCCTGCTGGAAAGGTTCTGACCCGGCGCCCGAACGCGTGATCCGGATTCCGTGTCACACTCCGAAACGGCCGAGCGTGCGGTCCACCGAGGCGACATAGGAGCCGCCGAACAGCCGCACGTGGACGAGCAGCGGATAGAGATTGTAGAGGTCCCGTCGTTCCTCGAAGAAACCCGGCGCAATCGGCCGCAGTTCCTGGTAGCGGCCGAAGAACGACTGCCCGAAGGTTCCGAACAGGGTCGAGAAGGCCAGTTCGATCTCCGGATCGCCGTAATACACCGCCGGGTCGACGAACCCGGCGATGCGGTCGCCCTTGCACAGCACGTTGCCGGTCCACATGTCGCCATGCAGCAGCGACGGATGCCCGGGTTCCGAGATCCAGCGGTCCAGCCGCGCCGCCAGATTCTCGATGCGGTCCAGGTGACGTCCGGGCAGACGCCCGGCCCGTTGTGCCTCGCCGGCCATGTACAGCAGCCGATGATCGCGGAAAAAGGTCAGCCAGGAGTCGGTCGGCGGATTCGGCTGGTGCAAGCCGCCGATCAGGGTGTCCCGCTCGAGTCCGTGGGCGGTTCCGCGCACCCCGTGCAGACGCGCCAGGAGTTCGGCCGCGTGGGCCTGCGAGCGGGCGTTCAGGCCCTGCCCGCCATCGATGTAGGTCATCACCAGGAGCCCCGCCTCGGCGTGCAGCACCGTCGGCACCGGCAGGTGCGGCGCCAGCACGTCGAGCATGTGGCCCTCGATGTCGAGGCCGCTTCCGGCGGTGCCCAGCTTGGCGACCACCGGTTCGGCGCCGTCCAGGGTGACCAGATAGACATCGCCGATGCAGCCGCCTCCGAGGCCGCGGAACGCGGTCGGCCGGCGGCCGGTGACCCGTTGGATGGTTTCGCCGATCTCGGGGCGCATGAGGTCTACTCCAGATTCCGCCGGATGTGGTCGAGAAGCCCGGCCGACGCCTCCTCGACCAGGCCGTGCACGTCCTCGAATCCCTGCGGACCGCCGTAATAGGGGTCCGGCACGTCGCGGGTCCCGGCGCGCGGCGCGAAGTCCATGAACAGGTGAAGGCGGTCCTCGCGGCCGGGCGGGCAGAGCCGTCTCAGGTCGCGATAGTTCTCGCGGTCCATGGCAACCACGTAGTCGAAGGACTCGAAATCGTCCGCCCGCGCCTGCCGCGCGCGCAGGTTCGAGATATCGATACCGCGCCGCAGGGTCGCCGCCTGGGCCCGGCGATCCGGCGCGCTGCCCACGTGCCAGGCGCCGGTGCCCGCCGAATCGACGGCGATCCGATCGTCCAGCCCATGACGCCGCAGGAGGTCGCGGAACAGACCCTCGGCGGTCGGCGAGCGGCAGATGTTGCCCAGGCAAACGAACAAAACCTTGACCATGGACTCCTCCGGCGCGCCTGTGGGAAGCTTTGCCCGCAACGTGACGTCGACGAGGGTATGAATCCATGCGCGCGGAGTCCATCGTCATTCTGACCGGGGCCGGAATCTCCAAGGAATCCGGGCTCGACACCTTTCGCGACGCGGACGGAATCTGGGCCCGCCATTCATTGGAGGACGTCGCGACGCCGCAGGGATTCGCCCGTGATCCCGACTTGGTGCACGCCTTCTACAACGCCCGCCGCCATGGTCTGTCGGAGGTCGTTCCCAACCCCGCCCATGCCGCCCTGGCGCGCCTGGAGCGCGACTGGCCGAATCGGGTTCTGATCGTGACCCAGAACATCGACGACCTGCACGAGCGGGCCGGCAGCCGCGACCTCCTGCACATGCACGGCGAGTTGACCAAGGTGCGCTGCCGGGCCTGCGGCGCCGTCACCCGCTGGCTCGGGGACCTGGGCATCGGCGACGCCTGCACCGCCTGCGCGGCGGTTGGAACGCTGCGGCCGCACGTCGTGTGGTTCGGAGAGATCCCGCTGCACATGGAGGAGATCCAGTCGGCGCTGGACCATTGCGGCCTGTTTCTGTCCATAGGCACCTCCGGCACCGTCTATCCGGCCGCCGGGTTCGTCTCCGCCGTGCGCGCGCGGGGCCGGGCGCGCACGGTCGAATTGAACCTGGAACCCTCGGACGGCGCCAGCCTGTTCGCGGAGACGATCCACGGCCCGGCCAGCAGCGTGGTGCCGGCCTTCGTCGAGACGCTGCTCGCCTCCCTCGAATGACCGCCGATCGGCTGGCCGCCCTTCTGGCCGAGGCCAGGGCCTGCCGGCGCTGCGCCGATCTCGAGGCCGGCCCGCGCCCGGTGCTGCGGGCGGCCGCCACGGCGCGCCTGCTGATCGTCGGCCAGGCGCCGGGCACCCGGGTCCACGCGACCGGGATTCCCTGGAACGACCCGTCGGGCGACCGGCTCCGCGACTGGCTGGCCCTCGACCGCGAGCGGTTCTATGACGAAACGCGGATCGCCATCGTGCCGATGGGTCTGTGCTACCCGGGGCGCGACCCGAAGGGCGGCGACCTGCCGCCACCCAAAATCTGCGCGCCCCTGTGGCATCCGCGACTGCCCGATCTACTGCCGGACCTGGAGCTGACCCTGCTGATCGGCGGCCATGCCCAGGCATTCTATCTCGGGAGCCGACGCCGGCCGACGATGACCGGGACGGTCGCCGCCTGGCGCGACTACCTGCCCCGACACTTGCCACTGCCGCACCCGAGCTGGCGCAACACCGGTTGGCTGAAACGAAACCCCTGGTTCGCGAACGAGGTGCTGCCATGCCTGCGCGAGCGGGTGCGACAGCTTGTCTGATACGGAGTCCGAACGGTCTCTCCGGTCTCCACATCCAGCCGCCGTCGCGGCGCATCAAGGGTCCGATCAAGGGCCGGTAAGCGCGAAGCGTTCCACTTGATTACCCCTTCAACGTGTATGGAATTTTTCTAGTTTGAATATCACAAAAACCCGTGTAAACTACGCATGACATTTTTCGGCGTCCGTATGGTCGCGACAAGTTGACAGTTTATTAACTTGGGAGGTCACCCTTGAGACCCTACAGCCATGCTCTTGACAAGCTGCGCACGGCGGGCCTTCGCCCGACTCGCCAGCGGCTCGCCCTCGCCAAACTGCTCTTCGAGGGGGAAGACCGCCATATCACGGCGGAATCCCTGCACGGCGAGGCGCTCGACAACAATATCCGAGTTTCCCTGGCCACCGTCTACAACGCGCTGCACCAGTTCACCGAATGCGGTCTGCTGCGGGAGATCGTGGTCGACGCGTCGCGCTCCTACTTCGACACCAATACCACCGAGCACCATCATTTTTTCTACGAGCACAACGGCAAGCTGATCGACATCCCGAGCGAGCGGATGCTGGTCTGCGAGGTTCCCGATCCGCCCGAGGGGATGTCCATCAGGCGGGTCGACGTGGTGGTGCGGGTCCAGGAAGCGGCCTGATCGGATCCGGCGTTCGATGCGGCGGCGGGGCATGCCCCGCTGCCTTTCTGCTTGCCTTACGGCATCGCCAGTCGGGCCAGGATGGCGCGCAGGACGTCGATTCCGTCGCCGTCGCGCGCCGAGGTCGCCGCCACGTCCGGGTGCCCCGCCACGTGCGCCGCCAGCGCCGCCTCGGTCCGCGCGACCAGGGCCTCCAGGGCCGGCGGCGTGATTTTGTCGGCCTTGGTCAACACCACCTGGAAGGCCACCGCCGACTGGTCGAGCAACGTCATGATCTCGACATCGTTGGCCTTCGCGCCGTGCCGGGCATCGACGAGCAGCAGGACCCGGCGCAGGTTCGGGCGGCCGCGCAGGTAGTCGAGGGTCAGCCGGGTCCAACGGTCGACCTTGGCCTTGGGCGCCGCCGCATAGCCGTAGCCGGGCAGGTCGGCCAGCCGCAGCCGGCCGTCGAGATCGAAAAAATTCAACTCTTGGGTGCGCCCCGGGGTATTCGATGTGCGGGCCAGCGCCTTGCGCCGGGTCAGGGCGTTGAGAAGGCTGGACTTCCCAACGTTGGAGCGCCCCGCGAGGGCGACTTCCGGCAGATCCGCCGGCGGTAACTGCGCCATGCCGACGGCGCCCAGAACGAAGGCGCAGGGGCGCGCGAACAGCCGTCGGCCGCGCTCCAGGTCGTCCTCGTCGATCGGCTCGCGCTGCATGGGCTCCGGGTCCGTCGTCAAGCGAGCCCGTTGTTTGTCCCGCCCGGGGCCGCCGGTCAACGGGAAATCGCACCGGATGCTCCTTGAGCGGCCTCGCGGATCGACGAAATGGCTGGAAGATGGGGCCCGCGCCGCGCCGGGCGATATCAGGCAATCCGGTCGATGAACCGCGCCAGATCGATGTCGCGCGCCGTCACCCCGCCGGCGTCGTGGGTGCTGAGCGTGATCTCCACCGTGTTGTAGACGTTGAACCATTCCGGATGGTGATCGGCCTTCTCGGCGGCCAGGGCGACCCGGCCCATGAACCCGAAGGCGGCGTTGAAGTCGTCGAACCGGAAGCTCTTGCGGATCGCGTCGCGACCCTCCGCCTCCTCCCAGCCGTTGAGTTCGCGGAGCGCCGCCGCGCGGCCGTCCGGGCCCAGTCTGTCGCCCATGTCCGTCTCCCGTCCATTGAGGGTGCACCGCACATGGGGCCGCTTGGCGGGGCAATCAAGTCGCGCTAGGATCGACCGATGATCGAGCGCCGCGCCGCACCGCCGACCCTGGACGATCTGGAGGCCCTGGCCCGCGAGGCGCTGGACGGCCTGCCGGCGGTCTTCCGCCGACGGGTCGACGGGGTCGCGATCCGGGTAACCGAGTTTCCCGACCCGGAGACCGAGCGCGAGATGAACCTGGAGAGCCCGTTCGACCTGCTGGGTCTCTATCGCGGCGTGTCGCTGGACCAGAAAAGCGTTCACGACGTGGCCGAGGACCTGGACATGATCTTCCTGTACCGGCGACCACTGCTCGACTACTGGTGTGAAACCGGCGAGGACCTCCGACATCTGGTGCGCCACGTGCTGATCCACGAGATCGGCCACCATCTGGGCCTGTCGGACGACGACATGGATCGCATCGAGCGCGCCGGGTAAGCATCCCGCCCCGAAAATCACCGCGCATATCATCCGTCAATGGGTTCGCGGGCTCCGCCCGTCGGGCGTTCCGCCGGCTTCGCGAGGACCGTTGCCGCGATGGCGACTCACGCGGACCCCGAACCGATGGTTCGGACCCCGTATCATTCATTTGAATTTCCTGTGGGTCGCCCGTTAAAAACTTGCGATTTCGGGATTTTTGAACATCAATAATCGAATATGGGGCGACGCATACTGGATCGATCCGGAAGGGAGGAAAAAATGGCCACAATCCACGCATCCGCCGATGGAATTCCGGTGCTATACCGTGGCGCGCGAACGGCAACGTTGCCGTTGCAGGCCGCGATCGATCGCGCGGCGCCGGGCGACGTCATAGAGTTGCATCCCGGACGCTACGAAACTCCGGTAGTAATCGCGAACGGCGGCACGCGGGACGCTCCGATCACCCTGCGCGGTCCCGACGATCTGTCGGCGGTGCTCGATGGCCGGCAACGCCCCGAGTCGGCGCGCGAACAGTTCATGCCGACCGAGACGGATTTCGCCTTCGCCAAGGTGATGTCCGCCGACGCCATCCGTTTCGAGAAAATCGCCTTCGAGAACTGCTGGCCCTGCGCCGTCTTCATCGGCGGCGCCAAGGACGTCGCGATTACCGATTGCCGAATCCTCGGCGGCCGGTTCGCGGTCTACGCCCGCAACCACTCGCCGGAGCGCAAGACCCGCCGCGTCACGCTACGCCGCGTCACCTGGATTCAGGACGTCGACCACGACCTTTGGGACGGCCGCACCACCTGGCTCGACGTCAAGCAGGAACAGCCGACCGACAACGACGCCCGCTATTTCAACGGAGCGCTGTTTGGCAGCTACGATATCAAGGGACCGGTGACGATCTGCCACTGCGACGTGTCGCACGCCTTCAACGCCATTCGCCTGGACGCCAAGCGCCGGGCCGACAACCGGGGCCGCAATTGCGACATCCGCATCATCGGCAACCGGTTCAGCTTCATCCGCGACAACGCGATCGAACCGGAAAAGGTGGCCGAGCGAATGTGGGTGGTCGACAACGTGTTCTTCAACGTGCACGCGGTGTTCTCGCTCGACGGGGTGGCCGGCGAATGCTGGTACTACATCGGAAACCGGCTCCTGAACAACCGCAAGCCGGGCAAGAGCGGCCAGGAGAACCGGGGCGGCAAGATTTTCAAGTTTCACTCCAAGGAACCCTTCCCGCGCCGCGACTTTTACTTTCTGTTCAATTCGATCCAGACGCGCACCGCCTATTGCAAGAAAGGGCAGACCCGGCACTGGACGCACAAGAACAACGCCATCGGAATCTGCCGCGACGGTCCCGACTGCGACCCCGACCGGCGCATGTTCGGCCATCGCCTGAAATGGCACGACACCTACAGCTTCGAGAACGATCTCTGCGACCACCCCGACTTTCCGGCCCAACTGATCGAACAGGGTTTCGCGGTGTCCGGGCGTCATGCCGACGGCGGCACCTTCGCGCCGCCAACCGCCGATGTCGCCGCCACCCGGCCGGCGGCGGCCTGGACCGGCGAGTTGGACCTGGCGCAGGGGAGTCCGGGGCGCGGCGCCTCCTGTCCGGTGTCGGTGGACTTTCCCGACGGCCGCAGGATCCACGTCCCCGGAGGCCATGATATCGGCGCCCCGGCGCCGCGTGTCCTGCGCGACGCGGTACGCGAGATCAATGTGGGCTCCTAGTGTCCCGAATCCGAAGTTCGGAGCATTATCTGGCAGGCGTTTTCGAACTTCGGATTCGATCAGGACACTAGGTAATAATCTAATTCTAGTGTGGTTTTGGATTCGAGGTTCGCCTTGGAGTTTGCCCCGAATAATGTCGCGAACTTCGACTCCGCCACACTAGCCCCGGGTTCTCGCGAAAAACCGACGCATGACATTGCGGCCTCCTTCCGCCGGCTCGGCAGCGTTCGCCCGGCAAAAATTTCCAAGTTGCCCGCCAAGCACTTGGGCACTCTCCGAGCGGAATCCATTAAGAAATATATTTCAATGCTTTAAGGGTTCCGTTTCGATGGCATGTTGTTTGCTTGACCGAGATGGGCCTTGTGGCCCGTTGGGTTTGCGGATGGATCCGGA
Organism: Magnetospira sp.; assembly: GCA_028282245.1. Taxonomy (GTDB): domain Bacteria; phylum Pseudomonadota; class Alphaproteobacteria; order Rhodospirillales; family Magnetospiraceae; genus JANQGL01. Next base: position 6,076 of record JANQIL010000005.1, on the reverse strand, counting down.
ATTGCCATGACACGCCGCCTCGTCAAGTTCGTCGCCTCGTTGGCCATCGTGCTGCTGATCGCCGGCCTGATCGCGCCGCCGGCCGGCAGCGCCTCGCGCATCAAGGACATCGTGGATTTCGAGGGCGTGCGCGACAACCAACTGGTCGGCTATGGGCTGGTGGTTGGACTCAACGGCACCGGCGACAACCTCCAGGACGGCCACTTCACCCAACAGAGCCTGCTCGCCATGCTGGAGCGGCTCGGCGTCAAGCCGACCGCCGACGGCCTGAGCTCGGCCAACACCGCCGCGGTGATGGTGACCGCCGTGCTGCCGCCATTCGCCCGCAAGGGATCGCGGATCGACATCACGGTCTCGGCGCTCGGCGATGCCGACAGCCTCCAGGGCGGCACCCTTCTGGTGACTCCGCTGCTGGGCGCCGACGGCGAGGTCTACGCGGTCGGCCAGGGGCAGGTGGCGATCGGCGGCTTCACCGCCCAGGGCGACGCGGAAACGGTGACCAAGGGCGTGCCGACGGCCGGCCGGATCGCCAACGGCGCCATCGTCGAGCGCGAGATCGCCTTCGAACTGGGCTCCCTTAAGAGCGTCAACCTGGCCCTGCGCAACCCCGATTTCACCACCGCGCGGCGGATCGCCCAGGCGGTCAACGCGTTTCTCGGATCCGCCGCCGCGCGGCCGCGCGACCCGGCCACGGTTCTGTTGCGGATACCCGGTGACTACGGCAACGACGTGGTCGGCCTGCTGACGGACGTCGAACAGTTGATGGTCGAGCCGGACCAGATGGCGCGCGTGGTGATCGACGAGAATTCCGGAACCATCGTGATGGGTCAGAACGTGCGCATCAGCACGGTCGCCATCGCCCAGGGCAGCTTGACCATCCGCATCACCGAATCCGAGCAGGTCAGTCAACCCGGACCGTTCGCCGAGGTCGGCGAAACGACCACGGTCGACCGCACCGACATCCAGGTCGACGAACAGGCCGACAACAAGCTGGCGGTGGTTCCGTCCGGAGTCACCCTGCAACAACTGGTCACCAGCCTGAACGCCCTCGGGATCGGGCCGCGCGACATGATCACCATCCTTCAGGCGATCAAGACGGCCGGTGCCCTGCATGCCGAACTGGAGGTGATGTGATGGGCGACGGCGGACTCATGGACGCCCGCGTCGATGCCGCCCTGGCGGCCTCGCGGCCGACCCCGCGAAACGGCTTCACGCCGGCCCAGGTGGCGCGCGCCCGCGATACCGCGGAGTCCTTCGAGGCGATGTTCATCGGCCAGCTTCTGCGCCCGATGTTCAACGGCCTCGAGTCCGCTCCTCCGTTCGGCGGCGGTCACGCCGAAAAGGTCTGGCGCGACCTTATGATCGACGAGGTCGGCAAGCAGATGGCGAAATCCGGCGGCATCGGAATCGCCGACAGCGTGATGCGTCAGATGCTGGTTGCTCAGGAGACAGCCCAATGATCGACCTCGACCCCACCCCCAAGCCGGCGCCCCATAACGATCTGGTGCGCGACTTCCTGCTCGTCACCGAGCGCCTGATCGCCTTCGTGGAGCGCGAGAACACGGCCCTGCAAGGCGGCGACATCGCCCTGATCCGCGACACCGCGGAAGAGAAGAACCGGCTGTCGGTGGGCTATGGCCGGCTGTTCGGCAAGCTGACCGCCGAACCGTCGGCGCTCGCCGGACTGCCGGAGGAGGATCGCGCCGTGCTGCGCGACGCGGCCGGACGGCTCGACGCGCGGCTCGATCTGAACGGGCGTCTGCTGGACGTCAAGATCAAGGCCGGGCGGATCTTCGCCAACATGATCGCCGACGCGGCGCGGCTCAGCCGGCCGGGCCCCGGCACCTACGACAAGGGCGGCGAGGTGGCGCGCGCGGACCCGCGAGCCCGCAATCGCGCCCCGCTCGCCGTCGATCGATCGTTCTAGGGAGGCGACTCGATGGCCAGCAGCATCACCATGGCCCTGCGCACCGGCACCAGCGGGCTGCTGGCCAGCCAGGCGGCCCTCGACGTGGTGGCCAACAACATCGCCAACGTCAACACGGTGGGCTATTCGCGCAAGATCGCCAATTTCGAGCAACGGGTGGTCGCCGCCGACGGCGCCGGGGTGCAGATATCGCAGATCACCCGCCTGGTGGACGAGAACCTGCTGAAGAGCTTCCGCACCGAACTCGGCACCTATTCGGAACTCGACGTGCAGCTGTCCTACTATCAGCGGCTTCAGAATCTGTTCGGCCAGCCGGCCGACAACGACTCGATCTCGCATCTGGTCGAGGAACTCACCCTGTCCCTGGAAACCCTCGCGACATCGCCGGAACGCACCTTCGAGCAGGCCGAGGTGGTCCGCCGGGCGCACGAGATCGGCGTCAAGATGTCGCTGATGTCCGAAACCATCCAGGACCTGCGCCAGCAGGCCGACTCGGCGATCGCCGACATGACCAACCGGATCAACGAGCTGACCTCGGAAATCGTGGACCTCAACAACAAGATCGTCGCCTCCGAAACCGTGGGCAAGGACGTCAGCGATCTCATGGACAAGCGCGACATGGCGCTCGACGAACTCAGTAACTACATGGATATTCAGTATTTCACCCGGCAAAACAATGACGTGGTGGTGTTTTCCGAGGGCGGTTCGGCGCTGATCGACCACACCGCGCGGACCCTGACCCATGTGGTCGTCTCGCAGATGGATGCCACCATCACCCATGCCAAGGGCGGCATCAGCGGCATCTTGCTGTCCGGCGGCGGCACCTCGTCAAGCGATATCACCAACGAGATCACCCGGGGCGAATTGAAGGGCCTGATCGATCTGCGCGACCACACCTTGACCGACTTGCAGAGTCAGCTCGACGAACTCGCCGCCGAACTGCGCGACACCTTCAACGCGATCCATAATCGCGGTGCTCCCTTTCCGGGCCTGACCTCGGCGACCGGCGTGCGGACCTTCGTCGATCCGAGCACCCAGACCATCGCCCTCTCGGGCGGCGACGTTACCATCGGCCTGACCGACGGCGATGGCGCCCAGGTCTCCGCGACCACCTTGAACACGATCATGGTCGCGGCCGGATTTACCTCGTTCGGATCATGGAGCGTCAACGACGTCGCCGACACCATGGAATCCTGGATCCAGAACAACGGCGGATCCATCAGCGACAAGGTGGAGATCGACAGCGACGGTCACCTGGCGATTTCCATCAACACCAGCGATCGGGGCCTGGTGTTCCGGGACGAGACGGCGACCGCGACCGGTTCCGCGCAGGGCGACGTGACGGTGCGCTACGATGCCAACGGCGATGGCACGGTCGATCAGGAAATCGCCGGGTTCTCGAATTTTTTCCGGCTCAACGACATGTTCGTCGACGGCCTGGACCTGACCCGGCAGGACAGTGCCATCAAGTCCGAGACCTACACCCTGACCCCATCGACCGGCGTCAATCTCCTGTTCAAGGACGGCACCGGGGTCGACGAGAGCATCACCCTGCTCGGCGGCACCGCCTACTCGTTGCAGGACATCGCCGACCTGATCAACGACGACGACACCGGCATCTCGTTCATCACCGCCACCGTGATGCCGGACGGTTCCGGAAACCGGCTGCGTCTGGAGCACGACGATGGCCAGGTCTTCGAGGTGGTCGACAATCAGGGGGTCGGGGCCGCCGATTCGGTGATCGAGAATCTCGGCATCGGCCAATCCAACGCCCGTGCCTCGCAGTTCTTCCAGGTGCGTTCGGACATCTTCAGCACGCCGTCGCTTCAGAGCCGGGGGATCATGCAGTGGGACCCCGATCGGGGCGCCGCCGGGGAATACTTCATGAGCATCGGCGACAATACGGTCACCCAGGCCTTGGCCGAAATGATGACCAGCAGCCACAGCTTCGATTCCTCGGGCGGTCTGTTCGACCAGACGGTCACGTTCTCCGAGTACGCCAACTCGATTCTGTCCTTCAATTCCGGGTTGGTCGCGACGACCCAGCGAACCTACAACAGTCAGGCTCAACTGACCGAGGCCCTGCGCGAGCAGGCCAGCAACTTCAGCGGAGTCAACCTGGACGAGGAAATGGCCAATCTCCTGATTTTTCAGCAATCCTATTCAGCCGCCGCGCGGGTCATCCGGACCGTCAAGGAAATGTTCGAGACGCTCGAAAACGCGGTATAGAATCCTAGATTTTCCAAGGGGAGGCCACAATGGTCGTCCGGGTCGCCGATCTTTCGATCACCACCTCGCTGGTCAACCGGCTGCACGTACTGCAACAACAGGTCCTGGAAAAGCAGACCCAGGTGTCGAGCGAGAAGAAATCCAGCCAGTACGCCGGAATTTCGCGGGATTCCCAGCGTTTGGTCAATCTTGAGAATCTGACGGTGCTCAACAGTCGCTACATGAGTAACAACGAGCTGATCGATACCCGTCTGCAGGTTCAGAACAACGCCTATAAGGCGGTGGAGAAAACCATAACCGACATGCGCGGACGCCTGGAGACGTTTCTGGAATTCAGCACCAGCGACAAGACGGCGGTCGACGACATCCAGGACTGGGCGTTCAAGTCGCTGCAAGCCATCGAGAGCCAACTCAACGCCTTCGTCGACGGCCAGTATCTTTTCGCCGGCTCGCGCACCCATACCAAGCCGGTCGATTTCGGGCTGACCGACCTGGCCGCGTTCCAGGCCAAGTACGACGGCGAGGCGGTCTCCTATCCGACCAGCCGCGATGCCCATCTGGCCAACCTGTCGCTGTCGGCCGATCTGACCGGAAACACCGACTGGCTGGTGTTCACCGAGGCCACCAACACCATTTCCGCCACCTCGTCCAGCTTCGGCAACCTGGACGTCGGCAGCGTGTTCACGGTGTCCGGAACCGCGTCGAACGACGGCACCTACGAGGTCACCTCCCTGGGCGCCTTCAACACCGACGCCAACGACGCGGCGCCGACCATCACCCTGCCGAACACCAGCACCCTGACCGCCGCCGATTTCACCGATCTCAGCTTCACGGCGCCGCTGACCGTCGCCGCGACGGCGGCCGGCTCGTTGAGCTCGATCGCGGTCGGCGACCAGATCACCATCTCCGGAGCCACCGACAGCGGCAACAATGGCACCTACGTCATCACCTCCAACGACGGCACCACGATGACCGTGGCGCCGACCGAGGTCACCGTCAACGGAATCGAGTTGACCACCGACGCGGCCGACACGACGGCGGACATCGAACTGCCACTGGACAGCATCACCCTCACCAACACCGACTACGGAACCCTGACCTTCACCAATCCGGACACCATCGACGCCACCACCGCCGGCGCCTTTTCGGAGGTCGAGGCGGGCGACGTGATCGTCATCAGCAACGCCAACAACGCGGCCAACAACGGCAGCTACACGGTGGCCTCGGTCAACGGCACCTTCGACCAGATCACCATCGTCAAGAAGGAACTGACCGACGAGGGATCGATCGGGGCCGAGGTGGACGGCACCATCGCCGCCAGTTCCTGGTACAAGGGCGACGACACCGTGCTGACCCATCGCATCGACAAGGATTTCACCGTCGACATGGACATCAACGCCATTCACCCGGCGTTCGAGAAGGCGATCCGCGCCATGGGGATCATCGCCCAGGGCGAGTTCGGCACCGCCGGCGGCCTGGATCAGAACGAAAACCGCATTTTGGAGGCGCGTTGGCTGCTCGACTCGGCGCTCGACGAGGTGACCGGGGAAACATCGCCGTTCGGTCAAACGGAAATGGCCGGCGACATGATCTCGCTCGGCTTCAACATCGGTTTCAAGCAGATTCTGATTCAGGACACCAGTGACCGGTTCACCAAATTGGATACCGTGCTCAAGGGCCAGGCCGCGGACATCGAGAACGTGGACCTGACCCTGGCCATCGCCGAGTTCACCGATTCCGTCACGGCGATGCAGGCGGCCTATCAGGCGTTCGCCAAGACCCAGGGGCTGAGCCTGTCGGACTATCTGTGAGCGACGTCGTTGTCGGACGGCACATGAATCCGCAGTCGACCGGGGGTGGGCCGGGGCATGGCGGGAGCGGGCGGGGCACATCGAAACGCCCGGTAAATCAAGGGATTCG
>JANQIL010000159.1 GCA_028282245.1 Magnetospira sp. | reverse complement strand
TTGCGTCCATCACGGCAATCGAATCAAACCGGAATCGCCAGGTCCACTCAAATCGTGGGCCGCATAGCGCGGATCAAAGGATCTCCAGAACGCTCTCCGGCGGCCGCCCTATGGCGGCGCGGTCGCCGTTGACGACGATCGGCCGCTCCATGGCGCGGGGGTGCGCGGCCAGGGCCTCGATCAGCGCGTCCCCGTCCAGGCCGTCGATGCCTTCCTCCTTCGCCTCCTTCTTGCGCAGGATGTCGCGGGGTTCCTTGCCGAGCTTGGCCAGGATGTCGCGCAGGTCGTCGGCGGAGGGCGGCGTATCCAGGTAGAGCACGATCTCCGGCGAGATGCCCTTCTCCTCGATCAGGCCCAGGGTGGTGCGGGACTTGGAACAGCGGGGGTTGTGGTAGATCTTCACGCTCATGGTGCGGCGGTCTCCCGGGAAGCTGGGGGCACGAAGGTTTCCGGACGGTCGTCCGGCAGGGTCTCGACGTAGAGCGACTGGCTGGGAAAGGCGAAGCCCGTCCCCGCCGCCTCGACGATGTCCTTGACGGCATAGGCGAGGTCTTCCTTGATGCGCAGCCATTCGCCCCAGTTGGTGGTCCTGGTGAAGCAGTACAGCATCACGTCGATGGAGGAGTCGGAGAAGGCGTCGATGCGCACGAAGGTGGACACCCGCGGTGGCTGCTCGAATTCGGGGTTGCCCAGCACGTAGGCCTCGATCCCGTCGCGGACGGCGCGCAGCTGGTCCACCGTCGAGCGGTACTCGAGTCCGATCTTCCAGTAGATGCGGCGGTGGGTCATGCCCGAGAAGTTGATGACGGCGGAGTCGGCGAACCGGGCGTTGGGCACGGTCACCGGCGCCTTGTCGAACCGGCGCACCGATGTCGAGCGGAACCCGATGCCTTCCACCGTGCCTTCGACGACGCCGTCCACCTTGATCCAGTCGCCGATCTGGAACCGGCGTTCGGCGACGATCAGCAGTCCGGCGATGAGGTTCTTGAACATGTCCTGGGCGCCGAGGGCCACGGCCACCCCGAACAAGCCGAATCCGGCGACGATCGGGCCCACCTCGATGCCCCAGATCTCGAGGATGGTGGCCAGGCCGATGACGACGACGACCACCTTGAAGGCGCTCACCGTCCAGTTGACCATGGCGGTGGTGAACACCCGTTCCAGCCGCTCCAGGAGTCCGCTCAGCGGCTCGACCAAAGAATGGAACATCCAGAAGATGGTAAAGGCGATCAGCGACCGGACCAGGTTGTCGCCGATCTCACCATAGGTTTCCGGCAGGTCGAGGTAATCGACGGCGAAAAAGATGCCCAGGACCAAAGGGATGAAGCGTACCGGTTTCTCCAGGGCGGCGACCGCCGCGTCGTCGATGGTGGTCTCGGTCTTGCCGGCCCAGTTCTTGATGGCGCGGATCACCACCCGGGTGAACAGCCGCCGGAGGATCACGAAACAGAACAGGATCAGCAGCGCCGTGCCGATCCGCCCGAGGTCGATTCCATAGGCGCCCTCTTCCCAGACCTGCCGGGTCAGGTCCCAGAATTCGGCCAGCTTGGCGATGACGTCCTGCATGCCCCTGCAATAAGCAGGACAAATTCCGGTTTCAAGCGATTTCGGTGGCCAGCGGCAGCACCACCTGGAATCGACACCCCACCCCGTCCGGACCGTTGTCGACCCAGATACGCCCGCCGTGCCTTTCGACGATCTTCCGGCAGATCGCCAGTCCCATACCGCTGCCGCCGCCGAAGGCCTCCCGGTGGTGCAGCCTCTGGAACATCCTGAACACCCGTTCTTCCTGGTTCTCCGGAATGCCGATGCCGTTGTCGCGTACCGTCAACTGGACACTCGATTGCGCCTTCTTCGCGCTGATGCCGATCATCAACGGTCGTTCGGACGACCGGTACTTGACCGCATTCTCGACCAAATTCTGAAACAAACGTTCAATTTCCGATTCCGAGGCGACCAATCGGGGGAATCTGCCATGGATTCTCAAGGTTCCGCCGCACTCCGAGAGGCTGTCTTCGAACCTGATCGCGACCCGGGCCAGGATTTCGGACAGGTCGAGGCGGACCGGCGGCGAGAACTGGCGCCCGATGCGCGAGAACTCGAGCAGATCCTGGATCAGGCAATCCATGCGGACGGCCCCGTCGGAGGCATACCGCATGTAGTCGGCGGTCTTGGAATCGAGGTCAGCGCCCATGCGTCTGCGAATCAGGTCCATGTAGGAACTGACCATGCGCAAGGGTTCGCGCAGGTCGTGGGAGGCCACGTAGGCGAACTGCTCCAGTTCCGCATTGGCCCGGCGCAGTTCGCGCTCGGTATCTTTTATCCCCTCGATGTCCGAGAACATGCACACATAGTGGCCGACATACCCGTCGGAATCGGTTACTGCGTTGATGGCGACCAGTTCCGGGTATTCCTCGCCCGACTTGCGCCGATTCCAGATTTCGCCGCGCCAGAATCCCTTGGTGTTCAGGCTGGCCCACATGCTTTCGTAGAAATCGTGGTCGTGCTTGCCCGAAGACAGGATTCGCGGGGTCTGGCCGAGGGCTTCGGCTTCGGTGAAGCCGGTGATCTCGGTGAAGGCGGGGTTGACGTAAACGATTCTCTCCGTGTCGTCGGTAATCAGGACCGCCTGCGAACTGCTGTCCATGACCTTGGACAGCAGGTGCGCGCGACGTTCGCCAAGCACCCGATCGGAGATGTCCGTATGGCTGACCAGGGCACCCCCGTGGCGGGCGGGCAGCGGCCTCGCCTCCATCTGGAACCAGCGGGATTCGGTCGGCCCGTGGCATGGATACTCGATCTGGAACCGGTCCGTGTCCCCTTTGACGACCGCCCGGATCCCGTCGCGGGTTGACTCCGCGTTCGGGTCGGTGCCGTCTATACCTCCCAGGTAGTCGACACCCCGCCAATCGAAACCGGGATCGATCCCGTTTTGCCGGCCGAATTCGATCCAGGCCCGGTTGCAGTAGACGATCACGCACTGGCTGTCGACGACCACGATATGCTGCGGCATCGTATCCAGATATACGTGCCACGTGGTCTCGAGAATATCGCCGCCGTCCGGCATCCCGAGTGCTTTGTTCGCTTTGGCGTTCCCGCGAGTGTCCATGGACTGAGCGCATCTCGATTTGCTCACATTGTAATTAGCTCATGGGGACACCGGGTCAAGATGCTGGAGATGCGGAATATCCGCGGCGATTTCCGCTTTCTATTCGAAAGTGTATGGGCCATCCAGTTCCTCGGGCGAGTCCGCGTCGATCACCCGGCGCGCCGTATCAGGGTCGAATCCGGCCCGGGCCAGGGCGGCCAGATCTTTGTCCCGCTTGCCGCGGCGCAGGGCCGGGTCGCGCCAGGGGCCGAGCCGGCGGCGCCGGGCGAGGTTGACGGCGGCCTGGAACTCGGCCTCGTCGCCCGCGCCGTCCGCCCCGACGTCCTCGGCCCAGCGGCCGAGTCCGGCATCGACGAGAGAGCCGTCGATGCCTTGCTCCCGCAGCTTGAGCCGGATCATGCGCTCGGACAGCCCGCGCCGGCGCAGGGCGGCGATGCGACCCTCGGCGAACAGGGCGTCGTCGAGCAGACCGCGGGCCCGAAACCTGTTCAGGATGGCCTCGACGGAGGCGGCACCTTCGGCCGGATCGGTGCCGTGGGCGCGTTCCGAGGCGGCTACTCGGCGCATCAGCACCCGGCGCAGGTTTTCGGTCGAGGTTGCGAACCGCTCCAGGTAGGACAAAGCGGCCTTTTCCAGGATCTCCGGGGTCGCGGGTCTGGGAATTCGGGGTTTGGCGGCCATGGGGAAAGTGTAGCCGTTTGCGGTTTCCTCTGGTAGACGACACCCATGACCGACTGGACAACCTTCGCCGTCGCCTCGGCGATCATCGCCCTGACGCCCGGCCCGAGCTGGGTCTACGTCATCGGCCGGACCGTGGCCCAGGGGCACGCGGCCGGTCTCGTCGCGGTGACCGGCAACACCCTAGGCATCGGGGTTCATACGGTCGCCGTGGCCTTCGGACTCAGCCTGTTGATCCGGCAGTCGGAAACCGCCTTCCTGGCGCTCAAGATCGCGGGGGTCGCCTATCTGGCCTACCTCGGCCTGCGCACCCTGCGCCACGGGTTGAGCGCCGGCGGTGACACCCCCGGGCGCAGCCGGTACGCGGTGATCCTGATCGAGGCGATCGGCGTCAACGTGACCAACCCGAAGGTGGCGCTGCTTTTTCTCGCCCTGCTGCCGCAGTTCGTCGATCCGGCGGCCGGCGATCCGCTCACCCAGATGCTTGCCCTCGGCACCATCCACATGGGCATC
>JANQIL010000141.1 GCA_028282245.1 Magnetospira sp. | reverse complement strand
TCCCGCTTAGCTAGTGTGGTGGATTCGAAGTTCGCGACATTATTCGGGGCAAACTCCATGGCGAACTTCGACTCCAAAACCACACTAGAATCAGATTATGACCTAGTGTCCTGATCGAATCCGAAGTTCGAAAACGCCCGCCAAACAATGCTCCGAACTTCGGATTCGGGACACTAGGGTCCTTCCAAAATGGGCGCTCAAGCGCTCGTTGTCACCAGCCATGCCGGTCTCGAATGAAACTCTCTCCCGCCGCGATCCTCGCTCTGGTGGTGATCTTCTGGGGCCTCAACTGGCCGGTCATCAAGATCGCCCTGGCCGATAGCCCGCCGTTGTGGTTCGGGGTCCTGAGATTCGCCATCGGCGCCGCCGCCCTGTTCGCCGTCCAGGCGGCGTTGGGCGGCATTCACCGGCCGAGCCGCAAGGACGGCCCGGTGATTGTGATCGCCGGCGTGTTTCAGGTCGGTCTGCTGGTCGCCTGCATCCATCTTGGCGTGGACATGGTCGGGGCCGGACGGGCCGCCCTGCTCGTCTATACCACGCCGATCTGGGTGATTCCCCTGGCGGCGGTGTTTCTCGGCGAGAAAATCACCCTCGGGAAGGGCCTGGGGGGACTGATCGGCCTGGCCGGGATCGGCGTGCTGTTCAACCCGCTGACCCTCGATTACGGGGCACCCGGGGTGCTGACGGGCAACCTGCTGCTGATCGGCGGCGCCCTGTGCCTGGCGGTGCCGATCGTGGTGATCCGCCGGCACGCCTGGGAAGGCAATTCCCTGGCCCTGGCGCCATGGCAGCAATCGATCGGGACGGCGCTCCTGCTGGTTCTGGCGGTGCTGTTCGAGGGGGCGCCGGACATCGATCCAACGCCCAGCCTGTTGGCGGCGACCGCCTACAACGGTCTGGTCGCCTCGGCGTTCTGCATGTGGGGATACTTCCACGTCGCCCGCCACATGCCCTCCTCGACCGCCGCCCTCGGTTCGCTGGGCGTGCCGGTGATCGGCGTCGCCGCATCGGCGGCGGCCCTGGGCGAGCCGCTGGACGGCGCGACCCTGACCGGCATGGCGCTGATCCTGTCGGGAATCGCCGTCAGCGTCGCCAGGCGTCGGCCGGGCGCCTGAGGCGCGTTCAGGTCGACTCGCGGCGGAACTGGCGCGGATCAAGCAGCGTCGACAGGGCGACGGTGATGGTTCGCCGGCCGTCATTGAGACTGATCAGGCGCACGTGCGGCGGGATGTCGGTATAATCGAACATCCGTTCCACCGACCAGCGAATCGGCGACAACCCGGGTTTGACGAACACGTCGCCCGGCTCGACGGAGTCCCTCGACATGCGCGTGCGCCCCTCCAGAAAACCCGTGCTTGGGCCGGCAGACATAGCGCAAAGCGGACCCGAAAACAAATGCGTTTGTGGCAGGCCTCCTCGATGCGCCTTGTATTGATCGAAGGCTTGATGGAAAAATCCCCGGAACCTTGAGGGAACGGAGTCCGATACGTGAACGCGCGCGCCAACTTGACCCGCCGAACCTGGCTCGACAGGTTCTGGGCATCCGTTCCGGCCGAGGAACGGACGGCACGACTCATTCGGGAGTCCAGTCGAATTCTCGACGAGGAGCTGTTCATCAAGTGGAACTTGGGGCGCGATATCGTGATCGCCTGGAGCCTCGCCGACTCGGCGATCGACCTGATCGTCGTGCCGCACTACCGGATCGCCGAGGTGGTGGCCGGGCGCGAGGACCCGATCGCCGAGGCCCTGGGCGACGGCGCGGCCAGCGCGATCGAACGCATCCTGGCCGGTCGAAAGCAGCTCGGCGCCGACCGGTTGCACGCGGTGGCGCGGTTGTTCGAGGCCGAGCCGGTGCGGCTGAACCTGCCGTTCCGGCCCGGAATCGACCTCGGGGCCGATGTCATCGAGGCCCTGGTGGGCCGCTACGGCATCACGCTTGTCAACGATCGCGCGGTGGCCCTGTTCGACGCCGTCGGGTTCTCCCTGGTATCGCCCTTCGAGCAGGTCACCCAACTCAACAGCCTGTCCTATTCCGTCAACGCCGCCTACGCCAAGCTGCTGGAGAAGCACATCGACATCAAGTTCGCTCGCTCCACCACCGGCGACGGCTACTACATCTGGAACCGGGTCTCGACCATCCGCGCCAATCTCGACCTGTATCACTTCATGCACCTGGTGATGGCCGACAACGCCATCGCGCGCGCCAAGTCGAACGGCCGCACGGTTCCCTTTCTCCGGACCTGCCTCCACGTGGGCTCGCATTACGAGTTTTTCCAGTCGGAGGGCCTGAACCCGACCACGGTGAGTTTCATCGTCGGCGACGTGACCATCGTGCTGGCGCGAATGATCGGCAACGCCCTGCCCGGCCAGGTGCTGATCGGCAATTTCCAGACCCCCATGTTCGACAGCGAAGGCGACCGCACCCTGCGCATGGACGCGATCGAGTTCATCCGCCAGGCCGGCGAGACGATCTCCAACCTGCAGGGGGTGACCCTGTCCGGCGAGGAGGTGGTGTCGATCCGATGTTACCTGACCGGGCCGCGCTACGCGGACGGCAGCTACGGCATCGCCCGCTACCGCATCCGCGACAAGCACGGCCAGACGCATCAGGTCTTCAACGCCAAGGTCAACATCTACCGACGCAACGCGCCGCCCATTTTCCTTGGGTTGCAGCACCAGGACCTGGGCGAGTTCGGCAACCTCCACGACGAGGAAATCCTCTACTACTCGCCCGACGGACTGCCCGTCGGACGCCCGGCCCGAAGCGACGAGGTTTGATCCAAACGTCGCTTGCCGGGCCACGCGGACGGCCCGCACAATGACCGCCGTCGCTTAACGTCGGGGACGCGTCATGGATACGTCGGTCATTCTGCTGGCCCTGTTCTGGGGGCTGGTGAGCGCCTGCTCGCTGCCATTGGGCACCCTGACCACCCTGATCTGGACGCCGGGCGACCGGGTGCTGGCGGTGCTCATGGCGTTCGGCGGCGGCGCCCTGCTCGCCGCGCTGACCATCGATCTGGTCGCCTCGGCGCTCGGCGAGGGCCACGTCCATTCGCTCACCCTGGGCTGCGTCCTGGGCGGCCTGCTGTTCGTGTTCCTCAACCAGACCATCAACAACCAGGGCGGTTTCCTGCGCAAGTCGTCAACCATGATCGGTTACCTTCGGCGACGGCGGCGGCATCGGCTGACCCGGCTGCTCGGCCACATGGAGCACCTCGACGCCCTGGATGATCTGCCCACGGACGATCTGGAGGATCTGGCCTGCGCCGCCCGCATGCGCCAGGTGCCGGAGGGTGTCACCCTGTTCTTCAAGGGCGAGCCGGCGGACTCGTTCTATTTCGTGGAATCCGGCGAGGTGCGGCTGATCGACGGCGAACGGGGCGGCGCGGTAGTCCGCGCCATCGGCCCGTCGGCGGCCTTCGGGCATGCGTCCCTGTTCACAGGCACCCGGCGGTCGGCCTCCGCGATCACCACCGCCGAGTCCCGGATCTGGCGCATTCCCAAGCGCGCCGTGGATCACCGGGTGGTGACCTCGCCAACCTTCGCGCGGGCGGTCCGCGACTATCTGATGGGCGAATCGGTGACCGCCTTCCTGACCGGCGCCATTGGAATCGACGCCGACGCGGTCGCCGACTGGCGCGACCGAGCCGCCGTGTCCCTGGATCGCGGCGGTCCGGTACCCCCGGCGCAGGACTCCCCGCGCGGGGCGGCCGAGTTCCCGCGCATGGCCGGGCACATCGGCCGCTTTCCGATCTTTCAACGGCTGCTCCGCGAGGAACTCGAAGCCATCGCCGAGCGGCTGTTGCCGATCCGTCTCAACCCCGGCGACACGCTTTTTCACCGCCACGACCCGGCCGACCGTTTCTACATCGTCGAGCACGGCGAGGTGACCCTGATCGATCCGCTGAACCGCGACCGGCCGCAGGTGGCGGTGCACGACCACGAGGCGCTGGGCGGAATGTCGTTCCTGACCGGGGCGCGTCATTCGGTCAGCGCCGTGGCGACCGCCGGGTCCGCGCTGTGGTCGCTGGAGCGGGACGACTTCGAGGACCTGCTGCTGCGCTTCCCGCACCTCGATGATCAGGTGCGCGACTTCCTGCGCCGGGGCGAAGTGGCCGACTACCTCGAAACCCGCCAGCACTTCGACCCCCACAAGGCGGCCCGCTGGATTCGCCACGCGACCCGCAACCTGGCCGAGGGGCGGCTGATCCCGGCGGCCTCCGAACTGGCTGGCGAGGTCGGCCGGCACGGCGGCGCGCCGCTGGCCATCTGGCTCGGCATTCTGCTCGACGGAATCCCCGAATCGCTGGTGATCGGGGCCGGGCAATCCCATTCCCAGCTCAGCCTGTCGCTGATCGCCGGGCTGTTCCTGTCCAATTACCCGGAGGCCCTGTCGTCGTCGGTCGGCATGCGGCACCAGGGGATGGCGTTCCGCCGGGTGCTCCTGATGTGGGGCTCGCTGATGCTGATCACCGGCCTCGGCGCGGCGCTCGGCGCGCTGTTCCTGGCCGGGGCGCCGCCGCATGTCTTTGCCCTGGTGCAGGGCATGGCGGCCGGGGCGATGCTGACCATGATCGCCGAGACCATGCTGCCGGAAGCCTACCTCAAGGGGGGCGCGCTGGTCGGCTTCTCCACCCTGCTCGGATTCCTGACCGCGATATGGTCCTCGACCCTGTAGGCCGGGCCGAGGGCGCGCTCGCACACGAAACCCGCATCGATCATCCGGAATCCGCGTCAGACGGCCCGGGCGACGACCGCGAACTCCCGGGCCGGCTCGACCCAGGGGTCGCCGGTCAGGGCATCGACGACCGCGACCGTCTCGAACCCACCGGCGGCGATTTCCTGGCACAGCGCCGCCGGATCGAAATACTGGAGCCAATTGAATATTTCGCGCACGCGCCGGGGCTCGACGATCAGATACCTGTCGAGAGCGAGTTGCAGGGCGTCGTAACGGAACGTGGCCAGGAATCCGAAATAGTCTCCGTCGGCCCAGAAACCGTCCATCAGGCGCCGGCCGTAGACGGTTTCCTCCACCCGCGCCGCATACTGCGCCGTCGCGTGGCTGTCGCAGACGAAATGCCCGCCAGGGGCAAGGGCCGCGCGAATTCGATCGAACAGCGTTCTTCTGCGGTCCGGCGAGAGGGCGCACACATCGTTGTAGATCAGGCAGATCAGGTCCTGGTCCGAAGGCAGCGGGCAATCCAGGTAGTCACCGAGAATCCAGTCGATCGACAACCCGGCCCGCCGCGCATGTTCGGCTGCGTGATCGAGAGACCCGGACGAGAAGTCGACCCCGGTCACCGCCGCGCCCCTCGCGGCCATGCGTGTCGCATAGAGCCCCGGACCGCACCCGAGATCGCACACGGCCTTGCCGGACAGATTCAGGCGCCGATCGAGCCAGTCGACGGTTCCCTCGATCAGGGCCGGTCGCCGGGACGCGAGATCGCTGTCGGAATTCAGGTGAAAGGCCAGCATTTGTTTCGAGACATGGGGGTCCGTCCACAGATCCCCGGTGGTGTGGCGGGAGAATGGCGCCGGGCGCTCATGAAAGCCGCTCAGCATTCGAAACATGGCCGCGCCGTCGGATGGCTCCACCGTCGACTTTCCCTCTTCAAACGCGACCCGATGCCGCTCCGCCAAACGTAATTCCATAACCATTCCGACTCAAGCCGGATGACGCGCCGAACCGCCGGGGAGCGAAGCCGTTATCGTCTCTTGATCGCGGCTTCGGTTTGTGTATAGTCGCCGCCTTCAGCCTTCCTGCCGGATGTTCCGGCTATGCCTGTTTCGGCCGTCGGGGTCGCGCGGGCTGAGAGAAGCCAAAGGGAGCACATTGACATGCCGTTGTACGAGTGCGTGTTCATCGCGCGCCAGGATATTTCCGCGCCCCAGGTCGAGGCCCTCGTCGAGGCCTTCTCCGGCGTGATCACCGAGCAGGGTGGCACGGTCGTCAAGCAGGAGTACTGGGGCCTGCGCAATCTCGCCTATCGGATCAAGAAGAACCGCAAGGGCCATTACGTGATGTTCAATCTCGACAGCCCGCCGGCGGCGGTTCACGAGATGGAGCGCCAGATGCACCTCAACGAGGACGTCCTGCGGTTCCTGACCCTGCGCATCGACGAGGTGGAGGAAGGCCCGTCGGTGGTCATGCAAAACCGCGACCGTGGCGACCGTGACCGCGGGGATCGCGGCGACCGGCCGCGCCGTGATCGCGGGGACCGTGGAGATCGTGGCGACCGGCCACGCCGCGACGCCGACCAGGGAGAGTCCCGCGAAACCAGCCCGGGAGCCGCGTGATGAGCAAGCCAGCCCCCCGCCGTCCGTTTTTCCGGCGTCGCAAGACCTGCCCGTTCTCCGGCGCCAACGCCCCGAAGATCGATTACAAGGACACCCGCCTGCTGGGCCGCTTCATTTCCGAGCGCGGCAAGATCGTGCCCAGCCGCATCACCGCCGTGTCCGCCAAGAAGCAGCGGGAACTGGCGCGCGCCATCAAGCGGGCGCGCTACCTCGCCCTGCTGCCCTACGTGGTCAAGTAGGCGCGGCCGGGTCGGAGAGGATAGATCATGCAAGTCATATTGCTCGAACGGGTCGAGAAGCTGGGCCAGATGGGCGACGTGGTCAAGGTGAAGCCGGGCCACGCGCGTAACTTCCTGCTGCCCAGGAAGAAGGCCCTGCGCGCCACCGAGGCCAACCTGAAGCTCTTCGAAACGCGGAAGACGCAGCTCGAGGCCGAGAACCTGCAGCGCCGCCAGGAAGCCGAGGACGTCGCCGGACGCATGGACGGCCAGTCGGTGGTGGTGCTGCGGCAGGCCGGCGAGGCCGGTCAGCTCTACGGTTCGGTCAACACCCGCGACATCGCGCTGTCGATCACCGAGGCCGGGTTCACGGTCAGCCGTCAGCAGATGGTCCTCGAACGTCCGATCAAGACCATCGGCATGCACGAGGTGGCGGTGCGGCTGCACCCCGAGGTCACGGTGACGGTGACCGTCAACGTCGCCCGCTCCGAGGCCGAGGCCGCGGTGCAGGCCGAGACCGGACGCGCGGTCCGGCGCGGCGACGAAGAGGACGAGGACGACGTCTACCGGATGCCGCCGACCATCGATTCGGAGGCCGAGGACGAGCCGGTCGAGGCGGCCGCCCCCGACGACGACGTGGCGGCGGAGCCGAAAACCGAGGATCTCGCCGAATAGGCGTCCCCGCCTCGCGCGAGCATCAAGACGGCACGTCCCGCATGCCGGGCGCGCCGCCTTGAGAGCCGCTATCGAGCCTACAGCACCACCGTCTTGATGCCGTTGAGGAACACCCGCTGCTCGGTGTGCAGGCGCACGGCCCGGGACAGCACCTTGTTCTCGATGTCGCGACCGATGGCGATCATGTCGTTCGGGCTGTCGCGATGGGTCACCGGCTCCACCGCCTGGGCGATGATCGGCCCCTCGTCCAGATCCTCGGTCACGTAATGGGCGGTGGCGCCGATCAGCTTGACGCCCCGCTCGTGGGCCCGGTGATAGGGCTTGGCGCCCTTGAACCCGGGCAGGAACGAATGGTGGATGTTGATGCAGCGGCCGTGCAGGTGGCGGCACATTTCCGGAGACAGGATCTGCATGTAACGGGCCAGAATCAGCAGGTCCGACGCGGTCTCGCGTATCAGCTCGCGCACCCGGGCCTCCTGGTCGGCCTTGGTATCGCGGGTCACCGGAAGATAGTGGAACGGGATGCCGCGCGAGTCCGCGTTGGAACGCAGGGTCTGATGGTTGGAGACCACCGCCGTCACCTCGATGGGAAGGCTTCCCTTGGCGCAACGGTACAGAATATCCTCAAGGCAATGGTCGCCCTTGGAGACCATCAGCATGACGCGCATTCGTTCGTCGCCGTCATGCAGCGACCAGTACATGTCGAACGGCTTCGCGACCTCGCGCGCGAACCGATTGCGGAACGCCGGCGGGATCGATCGGCTGTCGGTCTCGAACACCGTGCGCATGAAGAAGCGGCCCGTGGAATGGTCGTCGAACTGCGCCGAATCGCTGATGTTGCCCTCGAACTCGGCGATCAGGGACGCCACCGCGGCAACGATGCCGACCCGGTTCTGGCAGGATAGACGAAGGATCCAGGTCTTTCGCGCGGTATCGGATTCAGCCATGGTCGGGATCGCCTGAGCAATTGGATCGCGGTGGCAAGGGGTAGACCACAGGACGCCGCACGGGGTCAAGGCCGGCAATCCGCCGCCCCGGGATGATCGTGCCGCCCGCCGTCGTCGTCCGCCGCAACCTGTGGACACCTTCCGGCGGCGGACTTATTGTGCCAGCGAAAGATGGTACCGCGCCGACCAGGGAGGACGCCCGAGTGACCCGATTGGCCAACGTCCTGCTCGCCGGGACAGACCGGAAGCGCCTCGCAACGGTGTCCGCCGTCCTTCACGACGGCGGCTACGACGTGGTCTGTCGGGAGTCCGAGCAGGAAACCCTGGATACGGCGCGGCATATCATCCCCGACGTGATCGTCATCGACTTGGCGGCGGCGTTCTTCGACGGACTCGAACTGGCGCGCCGCCTGCGCGACGATCCGGATACCGGAGTCGTGCCGGTCGCCGCGCTCGACGATGGCGACACCGAAGATGTCTACCGGCGCGCCCAAGCGGTCGGTGTTCAGGACGTGTTCGAGATGCCGGCCGAACCGGACGAGATGCGGGCCCGACTGGCGCCGCTGGTTCGCCTGTCGTGCATGCGCGCGGAGTTGCGGGCGCGAGCCCGGCTGGCCGACATGGTGACCGGCCGCGAGCTTCACGCCGAGCGCCTGCGGCGCGATGAGTCCACCTACCGGGTGCTGGTGATCGGCGGCACGGCCGACACGGCGGCGCGCCTGGCCGGGATCCTGGCCCCGGACAGCGAGGTCGCCCACAGCGAATCCCTGTTCCGGGCCGCCGACATGATGACCGACGGACGCTTCGACGCGGCGCTGCTCGATTCCAGCCCGGACGGCAGCGACGACGCGGACTTGGGACTGTGCACCCAGGTTCGCAACAATCCGCGCCTGTTCAACCTGCCGATGGTGCTGCTGGCCGAGCCCGGCCGGTTCGCCGACCGGGCCGCCGCCTACCGGCGCGGCGCGTCCCTGCTGCTGCCGAAGCCGGTCGATAGCGAGCGGCTCCGCGCCTCGGTCGCGGCGCTGGTCGACCGGCAACGCCTGCGGTGGGCGGTGCGTGGCGGCCTGGATGCCACTCGCCAGCCGGAAACCCTCGACGCACAGACCGACACCTACGATTTCAACTTTCTGTTCCGCCACCTGGAAAACCGCATCGAGATGGCCTTCGAGGGCAATCGCTTCCTGACCCTGGTCTTCTTCTCGATCCCCAATCTGCCCGACATCATCGCGCAGTTCGGCGACGCGGCGGAAACCCTGATGGTTCATCAGTTGGCCGGGTGGATCAACCGACTGATCCGCGCCGAGGACCTGTGCGCCCGCCACTCGCAACACATTTTCTGCGTCATCCTGCCCGACACCCCGGTCGACGAGGCGCGCATCGTCATGCAGCGGATCGCGGGAGTCCTGGGAGTCACCGAATTCCACCTGGGCGAGGAGGTGTGCCAGGCGATCAAGGTCTGGGTCGAGGTCGGAATGGCCGAATACGCCGCCGGGGATTCGGCCTTCGACCTGATCGCCCGGGTGCAGGAGGACCTGCGATGAACATGCAAGCCGCCCCGGCGCACCGGATCCGCGTCGACGTCATCCTGGATACGGTCTGCCCGTGGTGCTACATCGGCAAGCGGCGGCTCGACAAGGCGCTACGCCTGCGCCCCGACCTGCACGCCGAAATCCGGTTTCACGCATTCCTGCTTAATCCCAACATGCCGCGCGAGGGAGTCGACCAGATGACCTATCTGACCCGCCGGTTCGGCAACGAGCAGCGGATCGGGCGGGTCCTGGCGGCGATCGAGGAGGCCGGGCAGAGCGAGGGCATAGGGTTCGCCTTCGACCGCATCCGGCGCGCCCCGAACAGCGTGGACTCGCACCGCCTGATCCGCCTGGCGGCCGAACGGGGCAAGGCGGAACCGATGGTCGAGGCCCTCTATCGGGCCCACTTCACCGAAGGCCGGGACATCGGACACCCGCGGGAACTCGCGGCCATTGCCGCCGAAAACGGTTTTGATTTCGATACGATCATTGCCCACGTTTCCGGCAACGATGGAATCGAGGGGGTTCTGCAAGACAACGCCTGGGCCCATCGGCGCGGCGCCAACGGCGTGCCGACGTTTCTTTTCGAGGGCGGTCCGGCCCTGTCGGGCGCTCATGATCCCAAGGTTTTGGCGCGCATGCTTGATGTATCGCGCGAGCTTTTGTTCGGCACCGCCGACGAGCAGTTGGTGTTCGACCCGATGTGACGGCCAGCTCCGTCGCGCCGGCGTTATGGAATTCCTCGGCCGGTCTCGGCGATCCGGCGCAGGTCCAGCATCATGCGCCGCAGCCCAACGAGACGCTGTGCCGGATCCTCCCAACCGCGCCGATAGACCAGCCGGTGGTCGGGCCGGAGCTTGACGGTGCCGGTCTGGCGGGCGATGAAGTCAACCAACCCCGCCGGATTGGGGAACTGGTTGTCATGGAACGCCAGCACCGCTCCCTTCGGGCCGGCGTCCACCTTGGACACCTGGGCGGCTCGGCAGAGTTGCTTGATTTCGACCGTCCTCAGGAAATTGTCGACTTCCTCCGGCAGCGGCCCGAACCGGTCGACCAGTTCGCCGGCGAACGAGTCCAGGTCGGCCTTGTCGTCCAGGGTGGCGGCCCGTCGGTACAGGCCCAGGCGGGTTCCAAGATCCGACACGTAGTGCTCGGGGATCAGCACCGGAATACCCAGATTGATCTGCGGACTCCAGTCGCGGGACGTTTCGGCGGTCGCCACGTCGCGCGCCTCGGCCACCGCCTCCTCCAGAAGTTTTTGATAAAGTTCGATCCCCACTTCCTTGATATGGCCGGACTGTTCCTCGCCCAAGAGATTGCCGGCGCCGCGAATGTCCAGGTCGTGGCTGGCCAGCGTGAAGCCGGCCCCGAGGGTGTCCAGGGTCTGCATCACCTGCAACCGCCTCTCGGCCGTGGCGGTCAGCTTGCGGCCCGGCGGCAGGGTCAGGTAGGCATAGGCGCGCCGCTTCGAGCGCCCGACCCGGCCGCGAAGCTGATAGAGCTGGGCCAGCCCGAACATGTCGGCGCGGTGGATGATGATGGTGTTGACGCGCGGCAGATCGAGTCCGGACTCGACGATGTTGGTACACAGCAGCAGATCATAATCGCCGTCGGTGAACGCGGTCATGGTGTCGTCCAGGTCGCCGGGACTCATTCGGCCGTGCGCCTCGGCAACCCGCAGGTCCGGCACCAGCTTGTGGAGGCGTTCGCGTTGTTTCGCCATGTCCTCGATGCGCGGACATACGTAAAACGTCTGTCCACCCCGGTAGAGCTCTCTCAGGATCGCCTCGCGCAGCACCACCGGGTCCTCCGGGGTGATGAAGGTGCGCACCGCCAGCCGGTCGACCGGAGGGGTGGCGATCAGGCTCAGTTCGCGCACCCCGGTCAAGGCCAGTTGCAGGGTGCGCGGGATCGGCGTCGCGGTCAGCGTCAGCACGTGCACGTCGGCTCGCAGCTGCTTGAGGCGTTCCTTGTGCTTGACGCCGAAGTGCTGTTCCTCGTCGATCACCAGAAGCCCCAGGTCCTTGAACGCCACGCCGCTGGCCAGCAGGGCGTGAGTGCCGACCACGATGTCCACGCCGCCGCCGGCCAGACCGTCCTTCACCTCGCGCGCCTCCCTGGCGGCGACCAGCCGGGACAACTGCCGGATCTCGATCGGCAGGGTCGCGAAACGTTCCCGAAACGATTTGTGGTGCTGACGGGCCAGCAGGGTGGTCGGCACGACCACCGCCACCTGGCGCCCCGCCATCACGGCGGCGAACGCGGCCCTGAGGGCGATCTCGGTCTTGCCGAACCCCACGTCGCCGCACACCAGGCGGTCCATGGGGCGGCCGCGCCCGAGGTCCTCCAGGGTGTCGTGGATGGCCCGCAACTGATCGTCCGTCTCGGCATAGGGAAAACCGGCACAGAATTCGTCGTAGAGGCCCTCGGGGACCGGAAACACCTCGGCCGGCTTCAACTGACGCGCCGCCGCCACCCCGATCAGCTTGTCGGCCATGTCGCGGATACGCTGCTTGAGCTTTGACTTGCGGGCCTGCCAGGCGACGCCGCCCAGCCGGTCGAGCGTCACCCCGTCGGTGTCCGAGCCGTAGCGCGACAGCACCTCGATGTTCTCGACCGGCACGAACAGCCGGTCGCCGCCGTCGTAGACCACCTTCAGGCAGTCATGGGCGGCGCCGGCCACGTCCAGGGTCTCCAGGCCCTCGTAGCGGCCGATCCCATGCTCCACATGAACCACGAGGTCGTCCTCGCCCAGCGCGGCGGCCTCGGAAATGAAGTTCTCCGCCTTCACGCGGTGTCGTTTCGATGGCCGAACCAAGCGGTCGCCGAGGATGTCCTGCTCCGTAATGATCGCGAAATCATCGCTCGCGAAGCCGTGCTCGAACCCGGCCACGGAGAGCATCAACTCGTTTTCGGCGCCGCCGATGAACGACGCCCAGTCGCCGCGCGCGGCGAGGCCGCCGATACCGTGCTCGGCCAACACATGGGACAGACGATCGCGCGCGCCCTCGCTGAACGCGGTCAGCATCACCCGGCGTCCGTCGCCGCGCACCGCGCGCAGGTGGTCGCGCACCGCGTCGAACACATTGTCCCCGGGCCGTGCCCGCACGTCGCCGAAATCGCGCCCCGGGCGCCCGCCGGCGTCATGGGCCGCCGCGCCCTCGATCACCTCGAACGGCGACAACTGGACCACCGGAAGGTCTACTAGTAGATTATCCCAGGTGTCACGGTCCAGATAAAGATATTCGGGCGGCACCGGCCGATAGGGCGGACCGCCGCCCAGGCCATCCACCCGCAGGGCCTCCAATCGCGCCTGGTAATGATCGGTGATCTGATCGAGTCGCGCGGCGAGCGCCTCGTCGACCTGATTGTCGAGTATCACCGGGCACTCGGGAAGATAGTCGAACAGGGTCTCCAGGCCGTCGTGGAACAGCGGCAGCCAGTGTTCATGCCCGTCGGCGCGGCGGCCGGCCGAGATGTCCTCGTACAAGGGATCGCGCGTGCCGTCGGTGCCGAACAGGTTCCGGTACCCGGACCGGAACCTGCCAACCGAGTCGTCGTCGAACAGAACCTCGCCGACCGGCCTGAGGGCGAACGCGACGGCGGAGCCGACCGTGCGCTGGCTGAGCGGATCGAAGCTGCGGAGTCCCTCCAACTCGTCGCCGAAAAAATCGAG
Organism: Magnetospira sp.; assembly: GCA_028282245.1. Lineage (GTDB taxonomy): Bacteria > Pseudomonadota > Alphaproteobacteria > Rhodospirillales > Magnetospiraceae > JANQGL01. The sequence goes on along the minus strand of JANQIL010000141.1, from coordinate 20,725 downwards.
CCGCAGCGGCACGGCGGCGCCACCCGGGAACACGTCCACGATCCCCCCGCGCACCGCGTACTCGCCGGGCTCCATGACGGTTCCGGTGCGCTGGTAGCCGTTGCCGATCAGGAATGCCATCAGCCGGTCGAGCGGCAGGCGATCGCCGATCTTGCCGCGCAGAACCGCGTTGGCCAGCCGATCGCGTGCCGGAAGGCGCTGCGCGGCCGACGACACGGTGGCCAGAACCAGCGGCGGCGGCGCCTCGGTGGCCAAGCGGGTCAGCGCATCGAGCCGGCGCGCCACCACCTCGCCGTTCGGCGACACGCGATCATATGGCAGGCAATCCCAGGCCGGCAGTTCGATCCTGTCGAGGTCCGGCGCGAAGAACTCCAGGGCCTCCGCCGCGCGGGCCATCCGCGCCCCGTCGCGGGCCACGAACAGCAACGGCCCGTGATCGCGCGCCAACCTGGCCAGCACCAGCGCATCGTAGCCTTCCGGCGCGCCGCCGACCGTGAGCCGGCCGGCCATGCCAAGATCGAGGTGAAACGGCCTCACGGCTCCCGCGCACCTCCGCCGAAGTCCAGGAGAAGGCGCATCAGGGGCGTGTCGTGGCGCTGCGGCGGCGCCTCGCGGCCGCTGATCCAGTTCAACAGGTCGTTGTCGCCTTCCTCCAGCAGCGCCTCGAACGGACCCAGCAGGGACTCATCAAGGCTTTCCAGCCGGGCCATGGCGAAGCCGCCCAGCAATAGGTCGGTCTCCTGCATGCCGCGATGGCGGGCGCGATAGAGGATACGTTTGCGTCGGGCGTCCACGGCCGTTGTTTTCCGCGCTGCTGTATGTGCTGGCTTGTCTGTGCTTGGAGGGAAGCTAGGATATACCGGCTCGCGCCGCTCCTGTCAGCCGTGGAAGTCGCATGCGCCCGGAATCCCTGTTCCCCCTGTTCAAACCGGTCACCGCCCTGCCCGGCCTCGGCCCAAGGCTGGGCAAGCTGGTCGAGCGGCTGGCCGGGCCGCATGCGGTGGACCTCCTCTGGCATCTGCCGAGCGGCCTTGTCGACCGCCGCTTCGCGCCCAAGATCGCCGCCGCGCCGCCCGGCGTGATCGCCACCCTGACGGTCACCGTCGACGCCCACCAGCCGCCGCCGCGCCCCAAGCTGCCCTACAAGGTTCTGTGCTCCGACGAAACGGGGTTTCTTCACCTGGTCTTCTTCCATGCCCGTCCCGACTATCTGGCCCGCCTCCTGCCGCCCGGCGAAGTGCGCCTGGTCAGCGGCCGCATCGAACGTTACGGACGCGAAATTCAAATGCCGCATCCGGATCATGTCGCCTCGCCGGAGGCGGCGGCCGACCTGCCGGCCGTCGAGCCGGTCTATCCGCTGACCACCGGCCTTACCCCGAAAGCCCTGCACAAGGCGATCCTCGGCGCGCTGGATCTGGCGCCCGATCTGCCGGAGTGGCACGACCCGGGGCTGATGGGCCGGGAGTCGTGGCCGGCTTGGCGCGACGCGGTACGGGCCGTCCACGCGCCGTCCGATACCGCCGACGTGGCGCCGACGGCCATCGCCCGGCGCCGCCTCGCCTACGACGAATTACTGGCCAACCAGCTTGCCCTGGCGCTGATCCGCCGTCAGATGAAACGCGCCGCCGGCCGGTCGATTCGTGGCGACGGGCGGCTGCGCGACCGGGTGTTGAGCACCCTGCCCTTCGCCCTGACCGCGTCCCAACGGGCGGCGGATCAGGAGATCGCCGGCGACATGGCGGCCGACGGCCGGATGCTGCGCCTGTTGCAGGGAGACGTCGGCAGCGGCAAGACGGTGGTCGCCCTGCTGGCCATGCTCATCGCGGTCGAGGCCGGCGCCCAGGCCGCCCTGATGGCGCCGACCGACCTGCTGGCCCGCCAGCATCTGGCAACCCTCGCGCCGCTGGCCGAGGCGGCCGGCGTCGACCTGGCGTTGTTGACCGGACGCGAGAAGGGACGCAGGCGGCAGGCGACGCTCGACGCCCTGGCCGACGGCTCGGCGGCGCTCGCGGTCGGCACCCACGCCCTGTTCCAGGACGACGTGGCGTTCCGCGACCTGGCGCTCACGGTGATCGACGAGCAGCACCGGTTCGGGGTGCACCAAAGGCTCGGCCTGACCGCCAAGGGCCGCGCGGTCGACGTCCTGGTGACCACGGCGACGCCGATTCCGCGCACCTTGATGCTGACCGCCTACGGCGACATGGACGTCTCGCGGCTGACCGAGAAGCCGCCCGGCCGCCATCCGGTGGACACCCGCGCGATGCCGGTCGACCGCCTCGACGAGGTCGTCGCCGGGCTGGCCCGCGCGCTCGACGGCGGCGCCCGGGTCTATTGGGTCTGCCCGCTGGTCGCCGAGTCCGAAAGCCTCGACGTGGCCGCCGCCGAGGCCCGTCACGCGCATCTCGCGGAGGTGTTCGGGGAACGCGTGGGCCTTCTCCACGGCCGCCTCAAGGACCGCGACAAGGATGCCGTGATGGCCGACTTCGCGGCCGGCCGGACGTCGGTTCTGGTCGCCACGACGGTCATCGAGGTGGGTGTCGACGTCCCGGAGGCCACGGTGATGGTGATCGAGCACGCCGAGAGGTTCGGCCTCGCCCAGCTTCACCAACTGCGCGGCCGGATCGGGCGCGGAGATCGCGCCTCGACCTGTCTGCTGCTCTACGCGGCGCCGCCGACCGATACCGCGCGACGGCGCCTGGAGATCCTCCGCGAGACGGACGACGGGTTCCGGATCGCCGAGGAGGACCTGAAGCTGCGCGGCGCCGGGGAACTCCTGGGGACCCGGCAAAGCGGCCTGCCCGGCTTCCGGCTGGCCGACCCGGCGGCGCATGCCGACCTTCTGGAGATGGCGCGCGGCGACGCCCGCCTGGCGCTCGACCGCGACCCCGACCTCGAACAGCCCAGAGGCCGGGCGCTACGTGTCCTGCTTTACCTTTTCGAGCGCGACGCCGCCGTTCGGTTTCTGCGCTCCGGTTGAGCGTTTGGCGATGCGGTGCGGGCCGGGAACCGGATGCCGCGACACCAGGACCGGCGCGTTCTCCTTTTCCCGCAGCACGTCCAGATCCTCGTAAATGCGCGACGAGGCGGCCGGGCGCGCCCTCGCCTCGGCCGGGCGCCGGTCGGGCGGTGTCACGATGCCGCCGGAAATCACCATCTTGATCGCCTCCTCGACCGACATGTTCAGGCGCACGACATGCTTGCGGGGCACGAACAGCAGAAAGCCGGACGTCGGATTCGGGGTCGTCGGCAGGAAGATGTTGATGCACTCCTCCTCGGTGAGGTTCTGCACCTCCCCCTCCGTGCGTCCGGTAATGAAGGCGATGGCCCACAGGCCGCGCCGCGGATACTCGATCAGCACCGCCTCGCGGAACGCCTGCGACTGCTGGGCCAGCACGGTCTCCAGAATCTGCTTGGTCGCCCCGTAAACGGTGCGCACCACCGGCATCCGGACAAGCAGGTTCTCGCTGAACCGGACCAGCATCCGCCCCAGATAGCCGGCGGTGAAGGCACCGACCAGGATCAGTCCCATGATGACCAGGATCAAGCCCAGCCCCGGCAGACCGAACGGCAGGTAGGTCTCCGGGTGATAGGGCGCCGGAATCAGCTTGCCGACCCTGTTGTCGACGAAATTGATCAGCAGATAGGCGAGATAGATGGTGATCGATATGGGCGCCGTGACCAGAACGCCGGCGAAGAAATAGGCGCGAAGTCGCTTGGTGAATTTCAAGCGACCGACGGCGACCTTGCTGGTGGCGGCTTTTCTTGGTTCGGCCATGCCCGTTCCCTATGAGTCGGTGACGATGATGTTGGTGTTCCGGCCGAGCCGGTCAATGGCCGGCTTCACGGCGCGGAAAACCCGAGCCACGATGTCCGGGGCGGGCGGCCGATTTGCCTCAATAATTCCAATGTGAATCCGCGCGTGAATTCCGAAACCACGGTGTTTAGCATGGCGGTCGAGCATGGCAAGACTATGGCGACCCACAACCGACGCGGGGGTCACTCGCGCGAGGCTCCATGCTCCCTGAAGTTACCGATATTGCGAACGAAAATACCCAGAAGAGCGCGCATGAACGGATCCGCGGCCGCCATTTTCTCGGCGAACTTGCGGCGCGAGACGACGATCAGGGTGGTGGTGCCGACCGCCCGGGCGGTGGCCATGCGCGGCTGGTCGCCGATCAGCGCCATTTCACCAAACACCCCGCCCCTGCCGACATGGCCGACGCACACCTCCTCGGCGCCATGGATCTTGACGATGTCGACGCCGCCATCCTGCACGATATAGGCGTGATCGCCGAGGTCGCCTTCCCTGAACACCTTGCTTCCGTCGTCAACCACCCGCCGTTCGAGGAGTTCTCCGCTCATCGTCCAATTCTCTCGCCCTTGCCGTCGTTCGCGCCTATTCTACATGACATTGTCGCGGCTGGGTATTCGTTCGCAACCATCGCGTCTTCGGGAATTCCGTGTCCAAACCGCCCCGCGCCGGCATCGCGCGGCGATCCGAACCGCCACGAAAGCATCCGGCGGTCCGGCGACCACGCGCCAACCCGCGCGTTTCGCGATCGGAACACTTGAAATTCAGGGCTTCGAACAGGCCATCCCCCGATCCGAGCGCAAGCGGCGGCCCGTTTCGCCCGCTCCAGGGAGGGCGCCCGGAAACCGATCAGCGCTTCCCGGGCAAGACCGATGAGCGGTCGGCGTGGTGTATCCGCCGCCGTCCTATTTATCCAGCTTGGTACGTAATTCACCGAGCAGGAACCAGAAGAACTCCTCGCCCGGATAGCCGGTGATGCGTCCTACCTCGCGCCCGTCGTCGCCGATCACCACGAAGGTCGGGCTGAAGAGCACCGGCTTGTCGAGATCGCGCAGGTCGGGCGGGCGCTCGGCATGCAGGTCGACCCGGCGCAACGGCAACCCGTCGGCCTCCTCGGTCTTGTGGTAGGTGCCGCCGATCGCCTTCTCCCAGGCCGCGCACCAGGGGCAGCCCTCCTCGTGAAACATGACCAGTTCGGCGGCGGCGGCGGGAGACGCAAAAACCAACAACGCGATCCCCAGCCCGAGAGGCCGGAAAATCGCGTTGATCAGTCGCATGGCCACGAAAGCCGGGTCAGGCGGCGGTCTTCTTGATCTCGAACGTATAAACGCCGCCGTCGTCCGCGCTGCTCAGCAACTCGTTGCCGGTCGACCGGCAGAAGGCCTCGAAATCCTTCACCGAGCCCGGATCGGTCGACAGAACGCGCAGCACGTCGCCGGCCGGCAGGTCCTTGATCGCCTTCTTGGCCTTGAGGATGGGCAGCGGGCAATTGAGGCCCTTGGCATCCAATTCAACGCTCATTGGTTTCCTTCCTTATCCCTTGGCGCGGGAACCCGTGTTCCCAACCCCGTTGTTTCCGACGCGGCATTCATCGCCGCATGATTAAGATACCTTCGGAGGCCAACTTTAGCCGTCCGTCGAAGGCCCCGCAACACCGCCGAGCAGCGGCCCGTGGCGCCCGCCGCCTAAAGCGGCTTTTCAAGCGTGAAGGCGCCCCGAAGGTCGAGCATCTGATAGCCGATCGCGTCGTCGCCCGGATACATCTCGGCCAGCTTGGCGGCGACGTCCGGATCCAGGGACTCGCCATGGCAGCCAAGGCAAACGCTGGCCACCGGAATCGCCTTCACGAACCGAAACGCCTTGCCATCGCTGGTTTCGACCACGTCGGCGACCATCATGGTGCTCGGATCGGCGCCCATTTCCAGATCGGCGTCGAACTTCCGAAGTGCCTCTTTTTCAAACGGATCGGGCGCGTTCTTCTCGTTACGCAGGCGCAGGCTGGTGCGGCTGATCCGCCATCCGTGGCGAGCCTCCAACTTTTTGGCGATCTCCGGCGCCTTTCGGTTGCAGACCTCGATCGCCGACTCCGGCCCGCCATCGATCAGTCCGGATTTGAGCTCCGACTTGAGCGTGTTGGCGAATTCCATCGCGATCCCCTTGGCCTCGGCCGTGAGGGCGGTGAGATCCTCTGCCCCGGCCGGCTGGGCCGAGGCATGAACCGCCGCGATGGCGGCGACGGCAATGAGCGTGCTCTTGGGCATGGCGCGATCGAAACTCCTCGCGGTTGCGGACTGCCGGCGCGACCGCGCCCGCATGCCTCGGTCATGGGTCCGATTTCATCGGATCATATGAACAGGTTGATTTCGGAGTCGGTGGCGACCTCGACCCAGGTGGCCGCCCCGGCGTACTCCAGTCCGTCGATGAGTTGGTCCTGCTTGAGCTCGAACAGGTCCACCGTCATCTGACAGGCGATCATCCGGCATTCGAGGTCTTGGGTGGCCTCGCGCAGGTCTTCCAGCGAGGCGACGCCCTTCTTCTTCATCAGGCCCTTCATCATCGACGAGGCCATTGAATCGACTCCGGGCAGCATCGAGACCACGTTCGGCATCGACATGTGCATGCCGCCCATGGGCATTTCCATGCCGGGGTTGCCCAACGTGGAAATCTTCAGGTGCCCCAGGTCCTTTTTCAGGAGTTGCAGGCCGTAGAAGGTGAAGAACAGTGTCACCTGGACGCCCAGGCTGGCCGCGGTGGTGGCCAGGATGAACGGCGGGTAGGCCCAGTCGAGGGTTCCCTTGGTGACAATGATGCTCATCTTCTTGCCGTCGGTATTGCTCATGCGGTGTCTCCCTAACCGTTTGATTTTCAAGACGTGAAATCGCGCCCGTTTAACGGGTTTATTAGTTTAGTGTTTCCTAATTAACCGCACTCTAATGGATTTGGGGGGATTGTGGTAGGATTTTCGTATTCACCGTCGGCGATGGCGAAACCCGATTACCCAGAACCCTCGTGGGGTAATCCATGGACGCGTTTTCTCCCGCCGCGCTGGTTTCGGTCGGCGGTTTCGCGGCCGGAACGGTGTTCGGCGCCACCGCGCGGCGGACCAATTTCCGTACCCTTTCGGAATGACGCTGAGCGGCACGCCGGCTTCACGTTATTTTATTGCAATTATTTCACAAACTACCTGCGTATAGAAACATATGGGTTGATTGCCCACTTACAAATTAGTAGCTTTCCAATCGGGTGGGGCGATCCCCCGAACAAACGACGCAACGATAAAAAAAACAGGGAGGACCTATGCGATCCAAGGCGATACCGCGCGCCCTGTGGGCGTTGTGCTTGGCGGGCCTCGCGGCGGGCGAGGCCCAGGCCGGGGATTTGGCCGCGTTCTTCGTGGTCGGAAATGGTATCCCTGAATACCTGTCCGGCCAACCGGGCGATCCGGAGCGGGGCCGCGAGATCGCCATTCGGCGCAATAAGGGAAACTGCCTCGCCTGCCACAAAATGCCGATTCCGGACGCGCAGTATCACGGAGAAGTGGCGCCGGATCTGGCCGGTGTCGGCAGCCGCATGCCAGAGGCCGAGCTGCGACTGCGGATCGTCAATCCGAAGATCGTCAATCCGGACACCATGATGCCCTCCTTCTACCGGATCAGCGGCCTGCACCGGGTCGCCAAACAGTTCCGGGGCAAGACCATCCTGACGCCGCAGGAGGTCGAGGATGTGGTGGCCTATCTCAAGACCCTTAGGGACGACACGGACTAAATCTGCGAAGATGCCTTCGCAAGCTCACGATTCCAATACGGAGACCACGAGGAGAACTCGACGAAATGACCCAGCAACGCAGTACTTCGCTGACGCTCAACCGGCGCGGCCTCCTGGGCGCGCTCGGCGGTGGAGCCCTGGTCGCGGCGGGCGCCGGCATGACCGCGCGCAACGCCGACGCGGCCCCGGAAGACGCGGCCAAATGGGCGAGCGAACTGACCGGCGGCAGAAACCCGGTCGACGACCCGCGAGTGGCCATCGACCTGCCGCCGATCGCCGAGAACGGCAACACGGTGCCGGTGACGGTCACCGTCGATAGCCCAATGACCGACGCCGATCACGTGACCAAGATTCACGTCGTGGCCGAAGGCAACCCGAACCCGGGCCTATGCACCTTCGAGTTGACCCCCGCCTGCGGCAAGGCCGAGGCCTCGACCCGGATTCGCATGGCACGGACCCAGAACGTGGTGGCGATCGCCGAACTGAGCGACGGATCGGTGATTTCCGGCAAGAAGGAAGTCAAGGTCACCGTCGGCGGCTGCGGCGGCTGACCGCCGACGCCCGACGACAACACGGACACCAACGAGGAGTTTCGAGCAATGGCAGCATCCAGGCCGCGCGTGAAAGTGCCGAAATCGGCCGCCAAGGGCGAAGTCTTTCAGATCAAGACCCTGGTCACGCACAAGATGGAGACCGGCTTGCGCAAGGACAAGGACGGACAGCCGATCCCGCGCGACATCGTCAACACCTTCACCTGCGACTTCAACGGCAAGACCGTGTTCACGATGAAACTGGAACCGGCGGTTTCGGCCAACCCCTACATCGCCTTCTTTCAGCGTGCCACGGAGAGCGGCGAATACACCTTCACCTGGACCGACGACACGGGCGAGTCCGTGTCGGAAACCAAATCGATCCAGGTCGGCTGACGGACCGTTGCCCGTGGCGCGAACAAAATAGAATAAGACAGGGAGGACTCACGCCATGAGGCGGTACTGGACGGGTGTCCCGGGCGTGGTCGCGGCGGTCCTGCTGCTTGCCGCGACCACCGGCGCCGCCCAGGAGGGCAGCGCCGTCTACGGCGATATCATGAACGACCCACGAATCAAGGACCACATCGTGGGGGACAAGCACTCGGGCTACGTCTACGCAACCGTCGCCACCCGCGACATGCAGGAGGACGATTTCAAGAACCCCGCCTTCACCTGGGTCGGTCTGGCCGAGGACCTGTGGGGCGCGGCCGAGGGCACCGCGGGCAAGTCCTGCGCCGACTGCCACGGCGCCGTGGAGACCCTGAAGGGGGTTTCGCTCGGATATCCCAAGTACCGGGACAAGACCGCCAATATGGCGGCCCTGGAACACGTCATCAACGAATGCCGCACCGAGCGGATGGGCGCCGACGCCTGGAAATGGGAGTCCGATCAGATGCTCGGCATGACCGCCCACGTGAAGCTGCAATCGCGCGGCATGCCGATCGACGTGGCGATCGATGGCCCGGCCCGGCCGTTCTTCGAGAAGGGTCGCGAGTTCTATTTCCAGCGGCGCGGCCAACTGGACCTGTCCTGCAACATGTGCCACCTGGACAATGCCGGCAACATGATCCGGGCCGACCTGCTGAGCCACGGCATGGGCAACGGCTTTCCCACCTACCGCCTGAAGTGGCAGAAACTGGGGTCCCTGCACCGCCGGTTCACGGGATGCAACAAGAACATCCGGGCCGAGCCCTTCAAGCGCGGATCGGAGGAATACACGAACCTCGAACTGTTCGTGATGTGGCGGTCGAACGGCCTGCCGTCGGAGGCGCCGTCGGTGCGCCGCTGAGCGGCGAGGCCAACAGTTCCTCAAGGGCGCCGACGCCTCGTGCTTGGCGCGCGTCGCCCTTCGTCCCGCGCAGGTCCGCGAACCACACGCACCGATACGTGAGGCCGCCATGCTCACTCGCCGCGATTTCCTTCAGGTCGCCGCCGCCACCGCCGCCCTCGCGGGGCCGCTGGGCGGCGTCTCCCGGGCCGCGTCGCGCGGCCACCTGACGCAGGACGCGCTGCTGAGTTTCGCCCCCCTGGGTCAGGTCACCCTGCTCAATTTCACCGATATCCACGCCCAGCTGGTGCCCCTGTGGTTCCGCGAGCCGTCGGTCAACATCGGGGTCGGCGAGGCACGCGGGCTGCCGCCGCACCTGACCGGCAAGGCATTTCTCGATCATTTCGGGTTGATCGCCGGAACCCCCGAGGCCCATGCCTTCACCAGCCTGGATTTCGCCGATCTGTCGCGCGACCACGGCCGGGTCGGCGGTCTCGCCCACATGGCCACCCTCGTCAAGGCGATCCGCGCCGAACGCCCGAACAACACCCTCTTGATCGACAATGGCGACACCTGGCAGGGCTCCTACACGGCGCTCAAGACGCGCGGCGCCGACATGGTGCGGGCCATGAACGCGCTGGGAGTGGACGCCATGACCGCGCACTGGGAATTCACCCACGGCGAGGACCGGGTGCGCGAGCTGATCGGCATGCTCGATTTCCCGTTCCTGTGCGGCAACGTGGTCGACACCGATTTCGAGGAGCCGGTGTTCGACAGCCATGCCTATTTCGAGCGCGGCGGCGTCAAGGTGGCGGTCATCGGTCAGGCATTCCCCTACACCCCGGTCGCCAATCCGCGCCACATGATCCCGCGATGGTCGTTCGGCATCCGCGACGCCCTGGTCCAGGAACACGTGGACAAGGCGCGCGACGAGGGGGCCGATCTGGTGGTTCTGGCCAGTCATGACGGGTTCGACGTGGATCGCAAGCTGGCCTCCCGGGTCCGGGGCATCGACGTTCTGCTGACCGGCCATACCCATGACGCCATGCCCGGCGTGATCCGGGTCGGCGACACCCTGCTGGTGGCCTCCGGCTCGCACGGCAAATTCCTGGCCCGCCTGGATCTGCGGGTGGAGAACAAGCGGGTCGCCGATCACCGGTTCAAGCTGATTCCGGTGTTCTCCGACGTCATCGCTCCGGACCCCGAAATGGCCCGGCTGATCGACGACATCCGGGCCCCCTATTCCAGCGAGATCAATCGCGTGCTGGGCCGAACGGACTCGCTGCTTTACCGACGCGGCAACTTCAACGGAACCTTCGACGATCTGATCTGCCAGGCGGTGATCGAGGAACGGGACTGCCAGATCGCCCTGTCTCCCGGATTCCGCTGGGGCTCCTCCCTGCCGCCGGGCGAGGACATCCTGGTCGAGCACGTGTACCACCAGACGGGCATCACCTATCCCGAATGTTACCGCAGCCAGATGACCGGCGAGATGCTCAAGACCATCCTGGAGGATGTGGCCGACAACCTGTTCAATCCCGATCCGTATTATCAGCAGGGCGGCGACATGGTGCGGGTCGGCGGCCTCGGCTACCGCATCGACATCGGCCAGACGATGGGCCGGCGCATCTCCAACATGACCCTGCTGGCGACCGGCGACCCCATCGACCCGTCCAGGACCTACACGGTGGGCGGCTGGGCCTCGGTCAACGAGGGCACCGATGGTCCGCCGATCTGGGACGTGGTGTCCAACCACATTCAACGCAAGGGGGTGATCGATCTGCCCGAGAATCGGGCCATCGAGATCGTCGGCGCCTGACACGGGGAGACCGCGCGCCATGGAATTGCACGTTTCGTACCTGGCTGCCCTGGTCGCCGGCGTCGGCACCTTTCTGGCGCCCTGCATTCTGCCGCTGGTGCCGGCCTACCTGTCGTTCATCTCCGGCAACTCGCTGGCCGAGTTGACGGCCGACGAGAAACCGGCCGGGGTGACCCGCGGCGCCCTGTTGGCCGGCCTCGCCTTCGTGATCGGCCTGGGCGCGGTGTTCGTGCCGCTTGGCGCCTCGGCGACGGCGCTGGGCCAAGTCATGGCCCAGAACAGATCCACTCTTGCCATTGCCGGCGGGGGCCTGATCGTCATCTTCGGGCTGCATTTCATGGGGGCGATCCGCATCCCGTTCCTCAATTACGAGAAGCGGATGCACATCGACAGCAAGCCGGCCGGCCTGCTCGGGGCATTCCTGTTCGGAGCCGCCTTCGCGTTCGGCTGGAGCCCCTGCGTGGGACCGATCCTGTCGATGATCCTGTTTCAGGCGTCACAGGGCGAGAATATCCGGGATGGCGTCTGGCTGCTCTGCGTCTATACCGCCGGCCTCGGCATCCCGTTCCTGATCGCCGCCGCCTTCGCCAGCCGCTTCATGGCCTTCCTGGCCAGATTCCGGCGCCACATGCGCAAGATCGAAATCGGCCTCGGGCTGCTGCTGGTCGCCACCGGCATTCTGATCATGACCGGCGGCCTGACGGCGGTCTCCGGCTGGCTTTTGCGCGCGTTTCCGGCGTTGCAAAGCCTGAGTTGACCTCGGGCGCGCCGCGCGGCGGATCCCCGTCGGGCCGATCTATCGGCCGGCCGGCGGGGAAAACGCCATCAGCCGGTCAATGAATTCCCGAATGCTTTCGCGGACGGCGCCCTCGTTGGCGATCCGCAAACGCTCAACCCCGATAAGATGGCTTCCAACAGTGGCGGTGTAGGCGGTCGTGACCGTATCCAGGAAGTATGGGTCGCCGGTTTCACTGGTTTCGACCATGTAATTCGCGTGGCATGTCACCGTCATGTCGAAGCCGAATGCCGGCTGACTCAGGCCAAGAATCTGTACATCGAGATTATACCTGCCGGTGCTGTCATCAGGGCTTAGGAGCCCGGCGTTTCGGAGCGATGCCGCAAGCGCCTCCCGAAAATCGTCGTTCGAAACCTCGGATGTCCAAAGCGGATTGGTCGCCTCGCCACCGCTGATCGAGTCGATTCGAATTGCGTTTCGCAACGAGGGATTGGCCAATGCCCGTTCGCCGCCCGACTTGACCGTCATGTGCTCGACCATGGCCGGAGAGGCGCAGGCCGAAAGCATGCCGGCCATAAAAAGGAACAAAACAAACTTACTCATTTTGATAGCCCACTTATGCGTACCAGAGTATTTACATTTCGAGAAAACATAGATATCTGAAAATGGGTTTGTCAAGGATTCGGGAAAAAGCAAATGAAATTATTAATTATTATATTTCTTGTCGCGGGATGCTCCGCCCGCACGGCGGAACCGGTCAGGATCTCTCAAGCCGGCGATGCGGACCTGACATGCGAGCAGATCCGAAACGAAATCCTCGCAAACCGGAATCATGCGATGGCGCTTGCCGGAAAAGACCAAAATGTCGAGAACGATAATACAGCCGCCGGCACCGTCGGTGCCCTTGTGTTCTGGCCGGCGATGTTCGCCTTCGATCTTTCGCAAAAAGAACAGATCGAAATGCGTGCCTACCAGGATCGGAACCGCCACCTAAATTATTTATTAAATTCCAATAAATGTCTTTGAATATAGAAATAACTGTTTACCGAACACACGCATGTTGGCGGTCATTATTCCAAAAATCGAATCAGTCGGCCGCTCGCCGAGGGCGGCTATTTGGTGGTCATCACCCAGACGCCGTTCCAGTCGCCGGGCGGCGGTTCGGCCATCAGGCGCTCGCAGCGATCGACGTACATCCTTGAGCAGAAATCGTTCGGGTGCGCCCGCAGGGCCTCCCCGAAGCTTCCGACGGCGCGCCGCCAGTCGCCGCGCCGGTAGCCGGCGACACCCTCGTTGAAGTGCCCGAGCACCTCCATCATGTTGGGAAATTCCACGTCCCGATAATGGTCCAGGACCTCGAACACCGGGACCGGCTGCGTCTTCCCCTTGACCACCAGAAGGTCCACCTCGCGCATCCGGTAGGTGCCGCGCAGACCCCTGCGGGTGTGATCGGAAATCAGGATGTAGGCGCCGTATTGCTTGCAGGCGGCCTCCAGGCGCGATGCCAGATTCACGCCGTCGCCGATCACCGTGTAGTCCATTCTTTTGGGGCTGCCGATGTTGCCGGACACCACCACGTCGGTGTTGATTCCGACCCGCATGCCGACCTCCGGGCGTCCCTGGCCGACCCGATCGCGGTTCCAGGCCTGCAACTCGGTCTGCATGGCGATGGCGGCGCGTAGGGCGCGGTCCTCGTCGTCGTCGTGCGGCAGCGGGATGCCGAATTCGGCCATGATCGCGTCGCCGATGAACTTGTCCAGCATGCCGCCCTCGCGGGAGATGCACTCGACCATGATGGTGAAGTACTCGTTGAGAAGCGACACCGTGGCCTGGGCACCCAGTTCCTCGGCCAGGGAGGTGAAGCTCTTGATGTCGGTGAAGAGCATGGAGGCCTTGGAGTTCTGGCCACCCAGCAGGTCCTGGCCGCTCTCAAGCAGCTTGTCGGCCAGGCCCGGATCCATGTAACGGGCCATGGTCGACTTGACCCGCTTCTCGTTGGAGATGTCCTCGAACATGATCATGATTCCGAGCGGCTTGCCGTCCACGCCGTGCAGCGGCAGGACGGTCAGGTTGATCGACACCTTCTGATCGCGCCATTCCATCTCGGCGTCCATCAGGATGTCGGCCTCGTTGTTGTCGCGGACCTTTTCGACCCGCTCGACGACCCATTGGTTGCCGCCGCCGAAAACATCCCGGATCTTGTGGCCGACGATCTCCTCGGACCGGTGCTTGAGGATCCTCAGGCCGGCCGCGTTGCAGGTGACGACGACACCGTTCTCGTCCAGGGTCAGCACGCCGTTCGACATCGATTGCAGCATGCTCTCGTTATAGTTCTTCATGTTCTGAACGTCGTCGAACAGCTTGGCGTTCTCGAGCGCGATCGAGACCTGCGCGGTGAAGGCCTTCAGCCGCTGCTCGTCCTCGTCCGTGAACGGGCCGCCGCGCTTGTTGAGCACCTGGGTGACGCCGATCGTCTCGCCACGCTTGTTGACCACCGGCACGCAGAGGATGGAGCGGGTGAAGAATCCGGTCTTCTTGTCGAACGCGGGGTTGAAGCGCAGATCGGCATAGGCGTGCGGGATGTTGACGGTGGCGCGCGAGACGAACACCGTGCCGGCGATGCCCAGGTGGTTGGGAAACCGGATCTCGCCCACCCCGTCGCCCTGGGCGATGCGGGAAAACAGCTCGTTGGTCTTCTTTTCATTCAGGAACAGCGTGGAGCGCTCGGCGTTCAGCATGCTGGTGGCTTCCGACATCACCTTCTGAAGCAGAACGTTCAGGTCGATCTCCGAGGTCAATTCGGCGACGACGTCCATGAATTCGCGCTCCTGCTGGCGCGATTTCTCGATCTGCTCGATGGTCTGCGCGTTGCGCAGGGCGATGGCGGCGTGCTGCATCATCGCTTCGAGAATGTCCTGGTCGGCCTTGCCGAAACGTCCCTTGCGCTTGTTGAGGGTCTGCGCGACGCCGATGATCTGGCCCTTCAGGGTGCGGATCGGCACGCACATGATGGACCGGGTCTGAAACCCGGTCTGCTCGTCGATCGCCGGATTGAAGCGATCGTCATGGGCGGTGTCGTGGACGATCACCGGGCGCCCGGAGGCATAGACGTGACCGGCAATGCCGGTGGTGTTGAGGAGTCGGATCTCGCGGCGCAGGGCGCCCTGGGCGATGCGCGCGTAGAGTTCGCCGGAGTCTTCGTCGTTCAGGAAAACCGTGCTGCGCTCGGTGTCGAGTTGCAGGCTGGTCGCTTCGACCAGTTGTTCCAGAACCTCGTCCAGGGTCTCGACGACGGCGACCCGGTGCAGCACGTCTTCAAGGCATTTGGCCTTGCGCCGGTCGAGGCTGCTGGTCGTGGTCGACTTCGCGCGTACCCCGTTCATGCTTCCCGATCCCCGGAAACCGCCTGGGCGGCGTCGAGACGTTGGCGCAGGACGGCGACGGTTTCCTTGAGATGGCGCTGTTCGTCGCGGGCCTGGCTGTCGCGCGCGTCGAGCCGCCGCTCGGCCTCCGTGGCCTGCTCCTCCAGGGCCTCGCGCAAGGTCGCGACGGTCTCCCGCAACTGGTTCGTTTCGGACCGCGCGACGCCGGTCATCTGCTCGACCGCGTCGCGCCTCTCCTCCTGCAGGGCCTCGATCTGCTCGCGCAGCACGCCGATGGTTTCGGTCAGCCGCGTGATCTCGGCGTCCGACTCGGAGCGCGCCTGGGCCACCGCGACGTTGGCCTCGACGGCCGCCTCCTCCAATTGCTCCCGTAGCGCCGCCACCGACAGCTTGAGCACCGCCTGCTCGTTGTCGGCCGCCTCGCGAGCCGCCCGCAACGCCTTGTCGGTCTCGCTGGCCATGCTCTGGACGCGCCCCCGCAGGGCATCAATGGTGTCGCGCAACTGGCCGATCTCGGCGCGCGCCGCCTCGGTGGCCATGGCGATCCGCGCATCCCGCGATTCAACCGTTGCCTCCAGACGGTCGCGCAGTTCGGCGATGGTTTCGCGCAGCCGCGCGGCCTCGGCTTCCATTTCGGCGGCGGTGGCGCGGACCGCAGCATCCTTTTCCAGGTGCGCGGACTCCAGGTGCGCGCGCATTTCGGCAGCCACCTGGCGCAGCCCGTCCAGTTCCTGGTCGCGCGCCGTGGTTGCCTCGTCCACCGCCTGCCGGTGCGCCGCGCCGGCCCGTTCGATATCGTCCCGCATAAGGGCGATGGTGCCTTGGAGGTGCCGGATTTCATCGGCCATCCGGGCGACGCGCCCGGCCGCGCCATCGGACTCGACGCGCCGCCGGGCGGCGGCACCAAGTCGGCTCCCGGCTGTTTTCCGGTCGGTCATGGGACCCCGTCGAGATTTCGGATCGTCGCTCAAGTGTTGGACATCATACAGCAATTCACGGCGAATGACAGGATTCGCGATGCCGCGAAAGGGGGGGGCTTTTCCGGGACCCGGCACGCCATATATTATTGGGAGTGTCGGCGGCCATGGAGCGGTGGCGCCGCCGGCGCGGCAGGAGCGCAGTGCCATGAGCGAACGCAGAGACGACCAGAACGACGGACCCGAAAAGGGGGTCGCGGTCAAGGCGCGGCCGAAGACCAAGAAGCCCTCCATGTACAAGGTCCTGATGCTGAACGACGACTACACGCCGATGGAGTTCGTGGTTCATGTCCTGGAACGGTTCTTCAACAAGTCGCACGAGGACGCCACGCGAATCATGCTCCAAGTGCACCAGAAAGGAGTCGGCGTTTGCGGCGTCTACACCTACGAGGTCGCCGAGACCAAGGCGACGCAGGTGATGGACATGGCCCGTCAGCATCAGCACCCCCTCCAGTGCGCGGTCGAAAAGGAATAGACATGCTGTCACGCAACCTCGAACAGACCCTGCACCGGGCACTCGCCCTGGCGGCCGAGCGCAGCCACGAGTACGCGACCCTGGAACACCTGCTGCTGGCCCTGGTCGACGACCCGGACGCGCTGGCGGTGATCCGCGCCTGCGGGGTCGATCCCGACAAGCTGCGCCACGATCTTTCCGAGTTCGTCAATCAGGAGTTGCGCAATCTTGTCACCCGGGTGGCCGGCGAGGATCCCAAGCCGACCGCCGGCTTCCAGCGGGTGGTTCAGCGGGCGGCGATCCACGTGCAGTCGTCGGGACGCGAGGAAGTGACTGGCGCCAACGTGCTGGTGGCGGTGTTCTCCGAACGCGAGTCGCATGCCGTCTATTTCCTGCAACTGCACGAGATGTCGCGTTTCGATGCCGTGCAGTACATCTCGCACGGCATTGCCAAGGTCCCGGGAGGCGGCGAGCCGCGCCCGGTGCGCGGCGCCAGCGAGCCGGAAACCGAGACCGAGGAGCCGGCGCAGCAAGGCCACGAGGCGCTGGGCGCCTATTGCGTCGACCTCAACCAAAAGGCGCGCAGCGGCAAGATCGATCCGCTGATCGGCCGCGACGCCGAGATCGAGCGAACCATCCAGATTCTGTGCCGGCGCTCCAAGAACAACCCGCTCTACGTGGGCGATCCGGGGGTCGGCAAGACCGCCATCGCCGAGGGCCTGGCGCGCCGCATCGTCGAGGCCAAGGTCCCCGAGGTGCTCCGGGACGCGGTGATCTTCGCTCTCGACATGGGTTCCCTGTTGGCCGGGACGCGCTATCGGGGCGACTTCGAGGAGCGCCTGAAGGCGGTGATGAAGGAACTGGAGGCGACCGACGGCGCGGTCCTGTTCATCGACGAGATCCACACCGTGATCGGCGCCGGCGCCACCTCCGGCGGCTCCATGGACGCGTCCAACATCCTCAAGCCGTCGCTCGCCTCGGGCACCCTGCGCTGCATCGGCTCGACCACCTACAAGGAGTTCCGCAACCACTTCGAGAAGGATCGCGCCCTGGTCCGCCGATTCCAGAAGATCGACATCAACGAACCGACCATCGAGGACACGGTCAAGATTCTGCGCGGCCTCAAGCCCTATTTCGAGGACCACCACAAGGTGCGCTACACGGCGGAATCGATCCGCACCGCGGTCGAGCTGTCGGATCGCTACATCCACGACCGCAAGCTCCCCGACAAGGCGATCGACGTGATCGACGAGGTCGGGGCGTCGCGCATGCTGCTGCCGGAATCCAAGCGCAGAAAGACGGTGTCGGTGAAGGACGTCGAGGACGTCGTCGCCAAGATCGCCCGCATTCCGCCGAAGAGCGTGTCGCGCGACGACACCAAGGCGCTCCAGGACCTGGAGCGCGACCTCAAGACCATGGTGTTCGGCCAGGACGCGGCGATCGGGTCGCTCGCCTCGGCGATCAAGATGGCGCGCGCCGGGCTGCGCGAGCCGGAAAAGCCCATCGGCAGCTACCTGTTCAGCGGCCCGACCGGGGTCGGCAAGACCGAGGTGGCGCGGCAACTGGCGAAGACCCTGGGCATCGAGTTGGTGCGCTTCGACATGTCGGAGTATATGGAGCGCCACACGGTGTCGCGGCTGATCGGCGCCCCGCCGGGCTACGTCGGGTTCGACCAGGGCGGCCTGCTGACCGACGCGGTGGACCAGCACCCGCACGTGGTGCTGCTGCTCGACGAGATCGAGAAGGCGCACCCGGATCTGTTCAACATCCTGCTCCAGGTGATGGATCACGGCAAGCTGACCGACCACAACGGCAAGTCGGTCGACTTCCGGAACGTGATCCTGATCATGACCACCAACGCCGGGGCCGCCGACATGGCCAAGCCGGCGCTCGGCTTCGCCCGCGAGGAGCGCAGTGGCGAGGACATGGAGGCGGTCGAGAAGATGTTCACTCCGGAGTTCCGCAACCGCCTGGACGCGGTGATCCCGTTCGCCAACCTGCCGCCGGAGGTGGTCGCCAAGGTGGTCGACAAATTCATCATGGAACTGGAGGCGCAACTGGGCGACCGCGACGTGCTGATCGACCTCGCCGAGGCGGCGCGCGACTGGCTGGCCAGGAAGGGCTACGACCCCCTCTACGGAGCGCGGCCGCTGGCCCGGGTGATCCAGGAATACGTCAAGAAGCCCTTGGCCGAGGAGCTTCTGTTCGGCCGGCTGTCCAAGGGCGGCACGGTGGTTGTCACGGTGGAGGACGGGCAGCTCAAGTTCAGCTATCCCGCCGCGCCCCGGCCGCCGGCCCCGCGCGACAAATCGAAGGTCCCGGCGCTGACGGAGTAGAACGTCGACCATGAAGAATTTCCAAGGTGATGAAAACAAGATGAGGGTCTGTCCCAGATAACGCCGATGAGGTGTTGTCATGGGGTTTGTGCGCAAGAGCCGCCTGAGCCGATCGAAGCAGGATCACCTGACGGAGCATTTCGTTGCCGGGACGACGGCACGGACGGCTTCTGCGCTGCCTTATGACTACACGGACTGCTGGAAGGGCTACAATGCCCTCGACGTCTCGGCCCTGCGGCACGCCCGGATCAGCCACTCGGAACTATTCGCGGACAAGCAGAACCACATCAATGGCATCGAAAATTTCTTGAACCAGACCAAGCGTCATATACGCAAGTTCAACGGCGTCTCGAAGGCCCGCTTCGGGTTATTCTTGAAGAAACGCGAATGGCGCTCCAACAACAGCGACCCGCAACTTCAATTACGTAAACTCAGACAATGGGTTAAGCTCTATCTGAGATATTTATCCGGGACAGCCCCATCCAAAAAATCAAGCCAGAACCCGATCCTCGTTACAAATCCGGGTTAAACATTCAGGTTGATTATCGCTAGGACCAAAGGCACTCTTCGCTAAAAGGTTGGCAAAGGTTGCCTCCACGATGCGGCCACGCGATCAAAGAAAGCGGCCCTCGACCCTCGGCGGATCAAGCATGCTGGGGGAATGGACACCAAAGACATAATTGCGTTATATTGTTTGCAAATCACAACTTAAGTAATACTAAAATTAGAGGCCATGATGGATAGACGTGAAATTATCGATGAAATTCGCGCGATCGTTAACGCAGATGAATTGAATGATTTACGCCAATCGACCACCGCAGCCATGAACAATCAACTCTCGGGTCTTTCGGAGGGCTTCCGTAACGAAATATCCCGAATTCAAAATAGCAATAAACCAATAGGACTGAGACTATTGGATGAATTTTCTAGTGATTTGACGCGCCAATTTGATTCTCTTAATCCCCATGAGCGGGGTCTGTTTGCCAAGAAAATTGTAATGAGCCGGTTGATTAAATTACCAGATCGATTGGAAAATTCGACAATTTCGGCAGATATAATTTCTGAGTACGCCGTTGCAGCTAGGTATATTTCTTCCTCTCTTATAAAAGAAACTGATGAGTATTACGGAAATCGGATGGAAAGCTACTTTGATCGGGATATCAGGGTCTGTGAATTTCTAACCATTCCTGCCGGAGCGCAAATCGTTGACATGCGTGCTTGGATTCCCAAATCATTCTATAAAAATCATGGAATCAAGGAAAATTTGCGTTGTCTTGCGTTTGTAATTAGTAGACTTGGTGGACGAGGACCACTCTTTCGTATTCACACGGACACACGAAACCTGACTAAGTTTAACGAAAATGGTTGGAACGAGTGTTATCTTCGAATCGCTCAAATTTTCGAACAAATGCCCGAGGTTAAAGGTGTGGTTGGTACTAGCTGGTTCTATGACCCGCAGCTTCTTACCATAAGCCCAAAACTCAAATACTTGCAGGTTGTTCCGATTTCAGCTGGCGCGTTTTTGAGAATTGATGGCCCAGGTGAAATCCACACCGAAAGGGCAATAACACGATCACCAACGCGCAGAAAGCTTTACGAAGAAGGTACGTATCAGCCAGTTTGTGCAACTCTTGTGTGGACAAGAAG
>JANQIL010000118.1 GCA_028282245.1 Magnetospira sp. | reverse complement strand
GGTCAACGGCGAAACGCGACAGGAAGACGATCTGTCGCGCATGATCTGGTCGGTCGATGAAATCCTCGGCCACCTGGCGGCCGACGGCGCCCTGGCGGCCGGCGACCTGGTGTTCACCGGCACCCCGGCCGGCGTCGGACCGGTCCACCCCGGCGACGTGGTGACGGCCGCCATCGAGCGACTGGACCCGATCGAGGTCACCATCGGGGCGCCGCGCCACGCGGATGGCGGCGCCGCGTGACGGAACGGACCGCCGTCGTCGTGACGCTCATCCTGCTGGCCGGGGCCTGCGCGGCCCCTTCGGAGACGACAACCCGATGGACCCACCCTGAACGTCCGTCGGACGCGATATCGGCCGATCTTGCCGCCTGCCGGGCCTGGGCGACCGATCGGGTCGAACGCGACGTCCGGCGGGCCGACTACGGCGGCGCCGGCGTGACCTCGGCCGGTGAACACGAAAGCCGCATGGCGCGCCACGACGCGGCACGCCGGCGCGACTCCCTGGCCGCCGGTTGCATGCGCGACCGCGGCTACCGGCCGGCCGACGGAACCCGCTGAGCGACTTCCTGGCCCACCACCTTGACCGAGCGGTCGATCTGCCGCAGCACCAGAACGATCCGCGACACGCGACCGAGGATGTCGGGATCCCCGGCGCCGTGCCGCTGCTCGAAGGCCAGACGGCGGCGCCAGTGGTCGATGAAATCGCGTGGCGTGTCCGGGGCCGCCGGCTCGCCGGTCAGGGCGCCTATGGTGAGGTCGTAATCGGGGTGCAGTTCCGGCTGAAAGGCGAGCAACGCGTATTCCTCCCAGTCGATCACTCCGGCCGCATAGAGATTCAGGCTGAGATCGACCATCTGGCGCGGCGTCATGCGTCGCACGTCGCGCCCGCCGACAAGGACATCGAGGTCGATTGGCGCCGCCGCCCCGGCGTTGGGCGGCGTATTCGAGGCCTCCAATCGCGCCGGCAGGGTCGATCGCGCCGCCGCCACCAGGCGGCGCGCCGAAGAGCCCACGGCACCGTCGGCGTCGACCGGCAGCGGCGGCAGGATTTCAGGACTGGGGGACGGCGGGATGACGCTCATTTCATTGGCGAGGCGTCCTTTTGGTTGCGACGCTTGCGCAGGTACATCGCCTTGTCGGCCTCGTTGAGCAGGGAGTCGATGGAGTCATCATGACGCACCGGGCGCAGACCGACGCTGGCCCGGATCAGGATCACCTGATCGCGCCAGGCGGTGGTCGCGGCATTGAGGTCGCGCTCCAGGTCCTCCGCCCGCGCCCTGGCGGCGGCCGGCGAGGCATGGGTCAGAAGCACCGCGAACTCGTCGCCGCCCAGACGACCCACCGCGTCGCTGTCGCGCACTCCCTCGCGCAGCAGTCGGCCAACCCGGCGCAGCACCACGTCGCCGGCCGCGTGACCGTGGGTATCGTTGATGGCCTTGAAGTCGTCGAGGTCGATATAGAGCAGCAGACCCTGTTCGTCGTAGCGGCGCATCGCCGATTGCACGTTTCGCAGCTCTCGGGCGAAACCGCGCCGGTTGGACAAGCCGGTCAGCTCGTCCGTCAGCGCCATTCGCTCCAATTGCTCGATCCGCGCCTGTTGCTCGGCGATCAGGGCACTCGCCCGCATCATCGCGACCAGGGCCGCCTCGGCGGCCTGCAAGGCATTGCGCGGCGACCCCTCGGCGCGCGGCATGGACTCGCCGACCACCCACTGGATCAGCCGGGCGACCGGCGCCGCCAAGTCGGCGTCCGGGCCGTTGTCCGGGTCGAGCGTCCTGACTGCGTGCATGGCGTTCATGGCGTTGCATCCGTCATGGCGACCTCCCGGCCGGTCGGCCGGGAAGTCCCGATACCGTGTTCGTGCAGGCGTCATGCCAACATGACGGGCCGCGAAGCGAACTGATTCCAAAATGAAACGAGTCCCGCCGCCGTTGGTCGACGGAACGAAGAGAGGCCCCGGAGGCACTTTCTGCCGGCCGGGCCCGGCACTTTCTGCCGGGCCACGGCGCGGTGCCCCGTTTGCAGTCATCGTCCGGGCCGACTAAGATACCTCCAACCAACACGCCAACCGGGAGGCGGTCGACGATGGGTTGGACCATCCGATGGCGCGTGGCGGCCGCCGCGATCGGGACCCTGCTGCTGTCGAACGGATTGGCGGAGGCGCCTTCGGCGGCCGACCCGCTGATCTCGCATCGCGCCTTGTACCGGGTGACGCTCGGCGAGGCGCGCGCCAGCGGCGCCCCGATCTCGATTTCGGGCCGCCTGTTCTATCGCCTGCAACGGACCTGCGACGGCTGGTCCTCGGAGAACCGGACCCGTCTGCTGTCCGTCGATCCGAACGGCACCGCGACGGACAATGCGTGGTCTCTGGTCGGCTGGGAGTCCCTGGACGGGAACCGATTCCGCTTCTGGACCCGCGAGCGCGACAACGGAGACCTGCTGCTGTCGGTCGAGGGCGCCGCGCGGATGGCGGCCGGCGAGGCCGGCGAGGCGTCGTTCAAGGAGCCGAACGACCTCACCATGACATTGCCGCCCGGCACCCTGTTCCCGACCACGTACCTGAGGCTGCTGCTCGACAGCGCGGCCGAGGGCCACCGGGTTCTGTCGCGGCCGCTGTTCGACGGCGCCGATGCCAACGGTCCGGTCGACGTCAACGCGGTGATCGCCCCGGCGCGACCCGGCCGACCGACCCTCGCCCCCCTGTTTCGGGCGGCCGGTCTGGACAGCCGCCCGGTGTGGCCCATACGGATGGCCTTTTTCGACCGCGCGGCGACCGACGAACTGCCGATCGTCGAAATGCGGGTGGACTATCGGGCCGACGGGATCGGCGAGTACCTGCTCCAGGATTTCGGCCGTTTCGCGATCCGGGTCGAGCTGGAACGCGTGGAGCGGTTGCCGGCCCCCGAATGTTGAACGGTCGCTCGGACGGCGACGAGGCCGGCTGCGCCGTTGACCGGCCGGCGACAACGCGATAAGCCGATCGTCCGCCGGATACCCTCGGCGGGCCGGCGCTTTTCGGAGGAGGGGATGGTGCGGAGTCTCATTCGCATGTTGGCTGTCGCGGTGCCGCTGCTCGGCGGACCGTCGGCCGCCACCGGGGCGGCCGAGGTGACCCTGCGGTTCGCCCACTTCTGGCCGGCGGTGCCCGGCAGCACCCACGAACGTCTGTTCCAGGCCTGGGCCGACGCGGTGGAGGCGCGGTCCGGCGGCCGAATCGAGGTGCAGATGTTCCCCTCCTCGACCCTGGTCAAGCCCCTGGCCCAGTATCAGGCGGTGAAGGACGGCATCGCCGACCTGACGGCGACCGTTCAGGGCTATAGCGCCAACCGCTTCCCGCTGACCCAGGTGGTCGAGTTGCCGGGTCTCGTCGACTCCGCCGCCCAGGGGTCCTGCATCCTGCAATCGCTCTACGACGAGGGCCTGATCGCCGGAGAGTACGAGGATACCAAGCCGCTGTTCTTCTTTACCCACGGCCCGGGGCGACTGCACACCCGGGGAACCCTGGTTCGCGCGCCCGAGGACCTGGCCGGCCTGCGCATCCGGCGGCCGACCGCCGTGGTCGCGAGGCTGCTGAAAAGCCTCGGCGCGCAGCCGGTCGGCATGCCGGCCCCGGACTCCTACCAGGCGATGCAGCGCGGGGTGATCGACGGCGTTACCCTGCCCTGGGAGGCGGCGCTCGAATTCCGCCTCAACGAGCTGGCCGACAGCCACACCGAGGTGGGCGGCCTTTACACCCTGGCCTTCGTGGTGACCATGAACCGGACGCTCTACGAGGGATTGCCGGACGACCTCCGGCGGGTGATCGACGCCCACACCGGCATGGACTGGGCGATGCGGGCGGCCGAGGTCTACGACGACCTGGACGTCGCCGGGCGCGCCGAGGCGGTGGCGGCCGGCCATGACATCTTCACCGTTGAAGGCGGGGTCGATCACCCGGCCTGGAAGGCGATTCTCGACCCGGTGCCCGAGGCCTATGTCAGCGACCTGGAGGCGCACGGCCTTCCGGCCCGCGCCGTCTACGGGCGGGCGCGCGAACTGGCCGCCATCTGCCGGTGACCGACCGCCGCGAGGAGATCGGCTTGCGGACCTTGCACGACGCCGCGTGCCGCCTGTCGCGCGCCATGTACGCGGCGAGCGGCGGCCTGCTCGGGTTGATGATGCTGACCGTGCTGGCCGACATCGTGACCAGGAGCCTGTTCGGGACGACCGGCGGCGCCGTCGATCTCACCTTCCGTGGCGCCGTGGAAATCGTCCGCTACGGCCTCCTGTTCGCGATTCTGTTCGCGCTGCCCCACGCGGTGGACCGGGGGCAGGTCATCGTCGACCTGTTCACCCAGCACCTGAGCGCGCGGGCCAAGGCGATCCTGGGTGGTGTCTACACGTTCGTTTTCGGGTTGTTCGGGATCGCCATGGCGGTTCGCTTCCATCAGGCGGCCGAGCGCACCATGGCGAGCGGCGAGACGACCCAGGACCTGATCATCCCGATGGCCTACGTCTACATGGTCAGCCTGTTCGCCGCCGTGGTGCTCGGGCTGCGCGGCGTGCTGGCGGCCGCGCTGGCGATCGTCCGGGGCGGGCGCGGATCGTGAGCACGCAGGCGATCGGAATCGTGTGCATTCTCGGCATGCTCGGCCTGATCGCGCTCCGGGCGCCGATCGCCCTGGCCATGGGGCTGACCGGCTTCATCGGCTTCGGGCTGATCGTGTCGTTCGACGCCTCCCTGGCGATCCTCGGCACCGGACCCTTCGAGACCCTGTCCAATTACGGCTTCAGCCCGATTCCCATGTTCATCCTGATGGGGGTGCTGGCCTCCAAGGCGCGCATGTCGAGCGAGCTGTTCGCCGGGGCGCGGAAGCTGTTCGGCGGCTGGCCGGGGGGCATGGCGCTGGCCGCCGTAACCTCCTGCGGCGCCTTTTCGGCCATCTCCGGATCATCGCTGGCCACCGCCGCCGCGATGTCGCGGGTGGCGTTGCCGGAAATGCGCAGGAACGGCTACGCGCCATCCCTGGCCGCCGGAACCCTGGCCGCCGGCGGCACCCTGGGGATCATGATTCCGCCGTCCATCGCGCTGTTGCTCTATGCCCTGATCACCGAGCAGTCGGCCGGCGACATGTTCGTGGCCGGTATCCTGCCCGGTCTCCTGGGGCTGGGGCTCTATGGTCTGACCATCGCCGCGCTGGTCGCCCTCGATCCGAACATGGCGGGTCCCGGGCGGCCCACCCGATTGGTCGAAAAACTATCCGGACTGAAGGGGCTGCTGCCGTTCGGGGCGGTCTTCGGGCTGATCATCGGCGGCATCTACGGCGGCCTGTTCACGCCCACCGAGGCGGCGGCGGTCGGTGCCTTCGGAACCATGCTGATCGCCTTCGCGCGCGGCATGACGCCGCGTCAAGCCCGCGACGCGTTCGCCGAGACCCTGACCATGACGGCGATGATCTTCTTCATGATCGTCGGCGCCGATATCTTCGGCTACTTCCTCTCGGTCTCGCGAATTTCATTCGCCCTGACCGACTTCGTGGCCGGGCTCGATCTGGCGCCGCACGTCGTTCTGCTTTGCGTGCTGCTGCTCTACGTGGTGCTGGGCTGCGTGATGGACTCCATCGCCATGCTGCTGCTCACGGTGCCGGTGGTGTTCCCGGTGATTCTCGCGGCCGGGTTCGATCCGATCTGGTTCGGGGTGGTCACCGTGATCGCGGTCGAGCTGGGGCTGACCACGCCGCCGGTGGGCATGAACGTGTTCGTGCTCAAGACGGTCGCCCCCGACATCCCGATCCAGGACATCTTCAAGGGGGTGCTCCCCTTCGTGCTGTCCGACGTGATCCGCCTCGCCCTGCTGATTGCCGCGCCGGGGATCGCGCTGGTGCTGCTGTGACGGTTGCCCGGGCGTGGCAAGCCGTGACGCGGTTTGCAATCCCACACTGCGAACATGTATCATTCGCGGAATCGAGCCCGACCATCAAAAAAGGACACGCCCATGGGCACCCGCTCACCCGCCGGCGATCCGGAATCCCGCTGCCCCAACGCCACGCCTTTCGATCATACGTTCGGCCAGGACACGCGGCGCCCGCAGGAAACCCGCATGCTGGCGATCACCGGCCTGACCCTGGGCGTGATGGTCATCGAGGTGGCGGCCGGCTGGCTGACCGGCTCCATGGCGCTGCTCACCGACGGCGTGCACATGGGCACCCACGCCCTGGCCCTCGGACTCGCCTTGGCGGCCTACATGTTCGGACGCCGCCATGCCCATGACCGCAGCTTCAGCTTCGGGACCGGCAAGGCGGGCGAGTTGGCCGGATTCGCCAGCGCCCTGATCCTGGTCCTGTCGGCCTTCGCCCTGGTCGGCGAATCGGTGTCGCGGCTGCTGACCCCGCAGCCGATCGCCTACCTGGAGGCGCTGCTGGTGGCGATCGTCGGATTGATCGTCAACGTGGTCTCGGCCATCGGCCTGACCGGTGGACACGACCATCATCACCCCCACGCGAACGATCACGGCAGCGCCGATCATCACCGGCCTGGCCATGCCCACGACAACAACCTGCGGGCCGCCCTGGTTCACGTGATCACCGACGCCATCACCTCGCTCGGCGCCATCGTCGCCCTGCTGGCGGCCTGGCAATTCGGCTGGGCCTGGCTGGACCCGGCGGTGGCGATCCTCGCCGCCGTGGTGATCCTGATTTGGGGATACGGCTTGCTGCGCGATACCGGCCGCGTCCTGCTCGACATGGAGGCGCCGGACGAACGACGCGAGTCCGTGCGCGCCAAGCTGGAGAGCGACGGCACCAGCATCGTGACCGACCTGCACATCTGGTCGATCGGGCCCGGCGTCTGGACCCTGGTCGCCTCGATCACCGCGCACGCCAATCGCACGCCCGACGACTACAAGGCGCTGCTGGCCGATGATCCGCACATCCATCACCCGATCATCGAAATCCGACCTTGCGTCGATTGCGCCTGGGCCCGCTGATCACCCCAAGCAATCGTTTGCCTCGCGCCGGGCCGGCGTGTAAAAGGCCCCAAAACATCGGGACGCCGTGAATGACCCTGCCCGCCGAGCCCGCCGCGCCGCGCCTGTCCGTCGTGGTGCCGGTGCACAACGAGGAAGACAACCTGGAGCCGTTGATCGGCGAAATCCGCGCCACCCTGGCCGGGCGAATGGGGTTCGAGATCGTCTACGTGGACGACGGCTCGACCGACGCCACGCCGGATCGTCTGCGGGACCTGATGGCCGGGGTTCCGGAACTTCGGGTTCTGCGCCATGCTCGATGCTGCGGTCAGAGCGCCGCCGTGGCGAGCGGCGTCAAGACGTCCCGGGCGCCGGTCATCGCCACCCTGGACGGCGACGGCCAGAACGACCCGGCCGACATTCCGGCCCTGCTGGCGCGGCTCGACGCGGTGCCGGACCCGGACTTCCTGCTGGTCGCCGGATGGCGCCGCAAGCGCCGGGATTCGAGAATCAAGAAACTGTCCAGTCGATTCGCCAACGGTCTGCGGTCGCGGCTTCTGGGCGACGACACCCCGGACACCGGCTGTGGCCTGAAGGTGTTTACCCGCGCCGCCTTCCTCGACCTGCCCCGGTTCGATCACATGCACCGCTTCCTGCCCGCCCTGATGATCCGCCGCGGCGGTCGCGTGGAGTCGGTGCCGGTCAACCACCGCCCGCGCGGGCGGGGGCGCTCCAAGTACGGGACCCTGGACCGCGCCCTGGTCGGTATCGCCGATCTGCTCGGCGTGATGTGGCTGCAAAGGCGCGGCCGCGTGCCGAGGGTCGAGGAGCGGGTCCGATGAACGGAAGCGCCGTGCTGTCGCCGCGCGTCCTGCTCAAGGGGCTGGCCGTCCTGCTGTCGCTGGTCGCCGCCGGGTTCCTGATGCAGACCCTGGGCGGCAGCGTCGACACCGATTGGATCGACAGCCGGGTGCGCGGACACGGCCTGTCGGGCGAGCTTCTGTTCGTGCTCATGGGCGCCGGATTCACGGCGCTCGGCCTGCCGCGCCAGGTGGTCGGGTTCCTGGGCGGCTATGCGTTCGGACTGATCGAGGGAACCCTGCTCGCGCTCGCCGCCTCGACCATCGGCTGCGGCCTCGCCTTCGGCTACGCGCGCGTGGTCGGCCGGTCGTTCGTCAAGCGGCGGTTCGGGACGCACACCGCCCGGATCGACCGTTTCCTGGCCGGCAACCCGTTTTCGATGACCTTGCTGATTCGCCTGCTGCCGGTCGGCAGCAACCTGGCGACCAACCTGGCGGCCGGGGTGACCAGTGTCCGCGCACTGCCGTTCGTCGCTGGCTCGGCCGCCGGTTATCTCCCGCAGACCCTGATCTTCGCCCTCGCCGGCAGCGGCGTGGAGGTCGATCCGGAACTCCGGGTCACCCTGTCGGTGATCCTGTTCCTGGCATCCGGGCTGTTGGGCGTCTATCTGTACAGACGGTACCGGCGCGGCCGATCGCTCGACGACACCCCGGACCACGCCCTGGACGGGGTTGATTCGCGGCGCGATTAGGGCTTTAACGGCGGCACGTCTCAAGCGATGGGAAAGAGGCCGACACCATGGCTCAGAAATGGACCCCGGCAAGCTGGCGCGACAGGCCCGTCGTGCAGGTGCCGCGCTATCCCGACCCGGGCGCGCTGAAGGACGTCGAGGCGCGACTCGGCAACTATCCACCGCTCGTCTTCGCCGGCGAGGCGCGAGGCCTCAAGAAAGCCCTCGCGGCGGCGGCGCGCGGCGAGGCGTTCCTGCTCCAGGGCGGCGACTGCGCCGAGAGCTTCGCCGAATTCCATCCCGACACCATTCGCGACACCTTCCGGGTGATGCTCCAGATGTCGGTGGTGCTGACCTTCGGCGCCGCCTGCCCGGTGATCAAGGTGGGCCGCATGGCCGGACAGTACGCCAAGCCGCGCTCGGCCG
>JANQIL010000094.1 GCA_028282245.1 Magnetospira sp. | reverse complement strand
GCTGTCCTGCTCGATCGCGGTCAACACCCCCAGGGTGATTTCCGATTCCGTGGCGGCTCGGGTGGTGTCGGTCGGCGGGCTCACGGGCGCTCCTCTCGCGTTCACGGCGCGAACGATACCTCGTTCAGATACTGAACGTCAAGCCGGTCCCGACACCGGGGATGGAAACGCCATCACGGTCGTTCCCTTTCCAAGAGCCGCGACAGGTCGCCGACCCACCCCATGGCGTGACGCATGCGGGAGGCCGTCGATGCCAAGGAAAACGAGTGCGCCGCCATTCTTGCCATCCTGGATCGCCTATTCGTCAAGAGGGCCTTGGTCACCATCAATGCCATTGCAACCAACCCCATCGTCGCCGAGGCCATGACGCCGATCGGCCATCGCGCCGGTCATTCGGGCCACAGGCTGGGGTTCACAATGTCAATGTTTTCGATGGCGAACCGACGCCAGTCGATCGCAGGAACGGGATTGTGCAGGCTGTCCAGAATTTCGGCCAGGTCCCGGCGGCGATTCACGCCGACCAGGACGACGTCCGTATCCGTCTGCCCGATGGCGAACGAAATCGCGGCTTTCAGCGCCGAGACTCCGGACTCCCGACAAAACGACCGGAAGGCCGCGAGGGTTGGCCGGGCTGGCTCGAAGTGGACGGGAAGGGTATCCAGGTTCATCAGCAGCAGGCCTTGCAGAAAAACCGAACGGGCGTGGATCTCGATGCCTCTGGCGCGCAGCTTGCCCAGGACGCCGTCAGCGAGGAATCTCTGATCCGCGATGCTCAAGGGCACTTGGAGCAGATCGAGATCATATCGCCGGACCAGTTCGAGGGCCTCTTCCACCGTGTAGACCGAGGCGCCAATTTTTTCGACATGCCCCTGATCCTTGAGCGACGCCAGGGCGCGATAGAACCGGTCGCCGTCGGGGCTCAGAAGCCACGCCGGGCGGTGCGCGAGGTAGCCATCGAGTTGCGATCGATTGAGGCGATCCAGGGACACTTGAAGAGAAGACCGGCACCAGCGGGACCAGTTGCTGTTTTCACCGCTCGGTGGAGTGATCGGCAGCTTCGAAACGATTCGAAAATCGGATTTCGGCGGTAAAACGTGTCCCAAGACCTCCTCGCTGGTCCCGTAGGTGGCGGCAGTGTCAAGTACCCGGATGCCGGCCTTCTGCGCTAGGTCTAGAATACTCGCAACATCATCCGGCGCCGGCTGCCCCGTGGTATTGGAGATGCCGTAGTCGAGTCCAAACTGAACGGTGCCTAGGCCGAGCTTCATTTCAGGGCACACCGGGTCATTCGGGTGCGGCGCGGGTCGATTCGAGTCCATTAGAGGTAAAAGGCATGCCTTGTTCCGTTCCGCCGTGGCGCCGGGATCAGCGGCGGATCCTCCAGGGCTTTGCCAGAGAGCCGGATATGCACATCCGGCCAGTCTTTCGAATCATCGATCCCAACACGAGTGACGTCCATCCGATCCCATCCTTCCGCAAGGGGGCTCGCCATGCGGCCCAAACGACTGTTCGGGGTCCACGAACCGACAAACGGGAACCCTTGCTGACTCACGGGCTTGGTGTCCCAAGGAGAGATCGGCCTCCTGTCTGCCGCCACGTCCAGAGGTCTATACGTCCAGAGGTCTATCAGATCGCGGTGAAGGTGAGTTACAAGGTAGTAGGCGTAACGGTTGGCCGGCGCCTGCGATATCTTGACCAGCCCCTTTTTGGCGCAACGCTTGAGGTAGGCGTTGGCGAGGCCGAGCGCGATGCCCAGGTCGCGCGCCAAACTGCGCTGGGTCACCGCGCTGTCTTGCTCGATGGCGGTCAACACCCCGAGGGTGATCTCCGATTCCGTGGACACGCGGCCATTTTCGCTCGGCGAACTCACGATGGGCGGACTCGACCTGAGACCCCTGTGTTCATGGCGCGAACAATACATCGTTCACGCATTGAACGTCAAGAGCCGATGGCGATTCTCCGTTTTGAATCAATCTCCGGCATCAGTGCCCGCCGGTTGGCTTGGCATTCGGATCGAGCACGAACCTGCGCGAGCAATAGGGGCAGACGGCATGCCCCGTTCCGTCGATATGCAGATACACGGTCGGATGGCCGAGCGGCCCGCCGCCGCCGTCGCAGGCCACGACGGGAGTATCCACGCGGATTTCGGGTTCGGCGGCGATTGGGTTCATGGCGGGTGTCCTCGACAGCAACGTTGACCGGCCGGCTCGGCGGATGATACCGATTGCGACCAGACAATCAACCGTCTCGCCCCGATGATCCAGCCCACGCCGTCGCCCGACAACGCGGTCGAAACCCGCGACCTCACGAAGATCTACAATGCCGGCGGGAAAGCCGCCAAGCCGGCGCTGGAGAACGTGTCGCTCACCATCCCGCGCGGCGCGTTCTTCGGCCTTCTGGGACCCAACGGGGCCGGCAAGTCGACCCTGATCAACATCCTGGGCGGTCTGGTCCGCAAGACCTCGGGCAGTGCCCGGATCTGGGGACACGACATCGAGTCCGGAATGCGCGCGGCGCGGCAGTCGATCGGCATCGTGCCGCAGGAACTCAACATCGATCCGTTCTTCAGCCCGCGCGAACTGCTCGATCTGTATGCCGGGCTGTACGGAGTGCGCGCCTCGGAGCGGCGGACCGACGACATTCTCGCGGCCGTCGGTCTGTCGGACAAGGCCGATGCCTATGCCCGCACCCTGTCCGGCGGCATGCGGCGGCGCCTGTTGGTCGCCAAGGCGATGGTCCACAGTCCGCCGGTGCTGGTGCTCGACGAGCCGACGGCGGGGGTCGACGTGGACCTGCGCCGCCAGCTCTGGGACCACGTGCGGGAATTGAATCGCCAGGGCACCACCATCCTGCTGACCACCCACTATCTGGAGGAGGCCGAGCGGCTCTGCGACACCATCGCGGTGATCAGCCGCGGTCGCCTGATCGCCTGCGAGTCGACGCGGGATCTTCTGGGCCGCCTGGACGCCAAGGAACTGCGGGTCACCGTCGACCGCGACCTGGACGCGGTGCCGGACTCCCTGGATGGCGGCTTCCACGTGAGCCTGACGCCGCCGCGTCGGCTGGTGTTCTCCTATCCGCCCAGCACCACCGGCGGCGGCCAGATCCTGGAGGCGGTGCGCGGCGCCGGCCTGGGCGTGGTCGACGTCACCACCCGCGAGGCCGACCTGGAGGAGATCTTCCTGCGCCTGACTCGGGACCCATAGGCATGGCGCGACGCGCCGGCCGGCTTCTGGGGCTGCTCGTCGCCGGTCTGGTCGCCGCCTGCGCCGCCCCGCAATTCGTGCCGCCCGGAGAGCCGATCATGCCGCCCAAGCTCGAAGACGACGCCGTTCTCGCCGCCGACGGCGCCCGCCTGCCGTTGCGTTGCTGGATGCCGGAGGAGCCGCCGCGCGGGATGATCCTGGCCCTGCACGGGTTCAACGACTACGCCAATTTCTTCGACGGCGCCGGGCGTTTCCTCGCCGAGCGGGGGATTCTGTCCTACGCCTACGATCAGCGCGGCTTCGGCGCGGCGCCGAACACCGGCCGCTGGGCCGGCACCGACGCCTACGTGGACGACCTGATCGCCGCCGCGCGTCTGCTCCGGGCGCGGCATCCGGACCTGCCGTTCTACCTGCTGGGCGAATCCATGGGAGCGGCGATCCTCATGGTCGCCATGACCGGCCCCGATGCGCCGGCCGCCGACGGCCTGATCCTGTCGGCGCCGGCCATCTGGGCGCGCCCCACCTGGCCCTTCTATCAGCGCTGGGGCCTGTGGCTGTTCACCCACGCGATGCCGGGGCTGACCCTGACCGGGCGCGGCGTGGATATCCGGGCGACCGACAACGACGCGGTGCTCAAGGCGATGCAGGCCGACCCGCTGGTCATCAAGGGCACCCGCATGGACACCATCTGGGGTCTGACCGAACTGATGAACCGCGCCCTGGCGGCGGCCCGCGCGCTCGACGACCGGGCGTTGATTCTCTATGGCGTCAATGACGAGGTGATCCCCGGCGAGCCGTTCGCCATGATGGCCCGCGCCCTGCCCGAGGCGGCGCGCGGTCGGCAGGTGCTGGCGTTCTACGAGACCGGCTATCACATGCTGATGCGCGACCTGCGGGCCGATCTGGTGCTTGCCGACGTCGTGGCGTGGATCGAGGCGCCGGAGCAGCCTCTGCCGTCCGCCGCCGATCTGCGGGGAAGGCTGCGGCTGGAACGATAATCGCGGAGTCCGAACAACGCATTCGGACTCCGCGTCCATGGCCGTCACAACGGCGGCCAACCGGGCAACAAAAAAGGCGCCGCGCGCGGTACCTTTGTCGCAAGTCGAAAGACGGAGCCGAGGCTCCGCCCAATATGATTTTCTCCGGTCCCTTGGCGGCCGGCGCCTCGGATCAAGCCTCGCGCAGGTTGACGGCCTTCGGGCCGCGCGGCTCCGGCTGAACATCGAACGCCACCTTCTGACCCTCGGTCAGATGGCCCATGCCCGAGCTTTCGACGGCGGAAATATGAACGAAAACGTCCTTCGACCCGTCGTCCGGGGTGATGAAACCAAAACCCTTGGTCTGGTTGAAGAACTTAACGGTACCATTGGTCATTGTCTTAACAGTCCCATACTGTGATGTAACCCCCGGTTCACTGTGTTCCGGTGGGGTGATCAAGGCAGTTACGATAGAGGGAAAATCAGGTCTGGAACGCCTCGCGTTCGTCTGAAGCCCGCCAACCAGCGCCATTTCTCACGATTAAAGGCTTAGTGGGCGCGCGGCGGGAAGGCAAGCGAATTCTGCAAGCCGCATGCTTCCCCATGGGCGCGTGGTCCCGCCGCGCGGCGCGGAATGCCGCCGGCGTCGGTCTGGCGGCTTTCCTCGCGGGGACGGGTGAGGTATGTATCATTCAGGGAAGCGCTGATATTTGATCCACCATCGTTATCCATGTCTGGCACCCGCCCGCCGTCCGTTGCCGAGAAGATCGACTGGCTGCGCCTGATCCGCAGCGAGAACGTGGGACCGATCACCTTCCGTCGCCTGCTGGATCGCCATGGCCGCGCCGCCGACGCCCTGGACGCGCTGCCCGACATCGCCCTGCGCGGCGGCCGCGGGGATCTGCGGGTATGCGGGCGCGCCGAGGCGGAGGCCGAGATCGAACGCGCCCTCGGGCTCGGCGCCCGACTGCTGGCGTGGGGGGAGGCCGACTATCCGCCGTTGCTGGCGCAAATCGAGGATTCTCCGCCGCTGATCTACGCGATCGGTCATCCGCGCCTGTTGCGCAAGCGCGCGGTGGCGGTGGTCGGGGCGCGCAATGCCTCGGCCAACGGCCGCGCGCTGGCCGGGCGGCTGGCGCGCGATCTGGGGTGCGGCGGGCTGCTGGTGGTGTCGGGCATGGCGCGCGGAATCGACGCGGCGGCGCATCGCGGGGCGCTGCCCAGCGGCACCGTGGCGGTCCTGGCCGGCGGGGTCGACAATGTCTATCCGAAGGAGAACGCGGACCTTTACGAGAGTCTGCGCGAGACCGGCGCCATCATCTCCGAGGCGCCGCCGGGGACGGTGCCGCGGGCGCGTCATTTCCCCGGCCGCAACCGGCTGATCTCCGGCATCTGCCGGGGCGTTCTGGTGGTCGAGGCGGCGCCCCGGTCGGGCTCCCTGATCACCGCCCGGCTGGCCCTGGACCAGGGGCGCGAGGTGTTCGCGGTGCCCGGGTCGCCGCTCGATCCGCGCAGCCGTGGCGCCAACGACCTGTTGCGCCAGGGGGCCTGTCTGGTCGAATCGGCGGACGAAATCCTGGACGCGCTTCGGCCCGACGGGCTCCGTTTGCCGATTCCGCCGCCGGACCGCCCGGCCGGACCGGTCGACGATCGCCGGCGCCCCGACGACCCTCCGTCGACGGCCCGCGACGCGCTGCTCGGATTGCTGGGACCGAGCCCGGCGACGGTTGACGAACTGGTCAGACAATGCCAATTGTCGACCGCCGTGGTGTCCAGCCTGCTGCTCGAACTGGAACTTTCCGGTCGCCTGGAGCGGCATCCCGGCAATCGCGTGTCCCTGATCCCAATGGCCGAAGACCACACTCCATGAACGTCGTCGTTGTCGAATCGCCGTCCAAGGCCAAAACCATAAACAAGTATCTCGGTTCGGATTTCACGGTATTGGCGTCCTACGGCCATATCCGCGACCTGCCGGCCAAGGACGGCTCGGTGCGTCCGGACGAGGACTTCGCCATGGACTGGGAATTGGACGGTCGCGCGTCGAAGCACGTCAAGGCGATCGCCGACGCGGTCAAGAACGCCGATCACCTGTATCTCGCCACCGACCCCGATCGCGAGGGCGAGGCCATTTCGTGGCACGTGATGGAGGTGCTGAACCAGAAGAAGGCGCTCGGGAACGTCGACGTGAAGCGGGTGGTGTTCAACGAGGTCACCAAGGCGGCGGTGCTCGACGCCATGGCCAACCCGCGCGACCTCAACCGGGAGCTCATCGACGCCTACATGGCGCGCCGGGCGCTCGACTACCTGGTCGGCTTCACCCTGTCGCCGGTGCTGTGGCGCAAGCTCCCCGGGTCGCGCTCGGCCGGCCGGGTGCAGTCGGTGGCGCTGCGCCTGATCTGCGAGCGGGAAGCCGAGATCGAGGTGTTCCGGCCGCGCGAGTACTGGACCGTGGCGGCTGACCTCGACACCCCGTCGGGCGACCGGGTAACCGCCCAGCTCACCCATCTGGACGGCCGCAAGCTCGGGAAAATGGACATCGCCGACGGGGCGGCGGCGCAGGCCGCGGTGGCCGCCGTCACGGCCGGAACCTTCTCGGTCGCCAAGGTGGAGCGCAAGCAGGTCCGGCGCAACCCGCCGCCGCCGTTCACCACCTCGACCCTGCAGCAGGAGGCGTCGCGCAAGCTCGGCTTTGGCGCCGAGCGCACCATGAAGGTGGCGCAGAAGCTCTACGAGGGGATCGACATCGGCGGCGAGACCCAGGGCCTGATCACCTACATGCGGACCGATGCCGTGAACATGGCCAAGGAAGCGGTGATGGCGACCCGCGATCATGTGGGACAGGCGTTCGGCGCCGCCTACCTGCCGGAGTCGCCCCGCATCTACAAGACCAAGGCCAAGAACGCCCAGGAGGCCCACGAGGCGATCCGCCCGACCGACGTGTCGCGCCGTCCGCGGGACGTGGCGCACGACCTGAACGAGGAACAGCGGCGGCTTTACGAACTGGTGTGGAAACGCACCGTCGCCTCGCAGATGGCGGCCGCCGTCCTCGATCAGGTGGGAGCCGACATCGCCGACGCGAACGGCCGCGCGGTGCTGCGCGCCACCGGATCGGCGATCGCCTTCGACGGCTTTCTCAAGCTCTACGAGGAGGGCCGCGACGACGCCGACGACGAGACCGCCGAGCGCCGCCTGCCGAAGGTCGATGAAGGCTGGGCGATGGGCCTCGCGGCGGTGATCCCGGAACAGCACTTCACCCAGCCGCCGCCCCGCTACACCGAGGCCAGCCTGGTCAAGAAGCTGGAGGAACTGGGCATTGGCCGGCCGTCCACCTATGCCAGCATCATTTCGGTGTTGCAGGCCCGCGACTACGTGCGCCTGGACAAGAAGCGCTTCGTGCCGGAGGATCGCGGCCGTCTGGTCACGTCGTTCCTGTCCGAGTATTTCGAGCGCTACGTGGCCTACGATTTCACGGCCGGTCTGGAGTCCCAGCTCGACGACATCTCGGGCGGTCGCGTCGAGTGGCGGACCGTGCTCCGCGAGTTCTGGGGCGCCTTCTCGGCCAAGGTCGGGGAAACGACCGAACTCAGGGTCAAGGACGTGCTCGATGCCCTGGACGCGGCGCTCGGGCCGCATTTCTTCCCGGCCGCCGGGGACGGCGGCGATCCCCGCCGGTGCCCCAAGTGCGGCGACGGACGGCTCAGCCTCAAGCTCGGCAAGTATGGCGCCTTCATCGGCTGCTCGACCTATCCGGACTGCCGCTTCACGCGGCGCCTGGAGGTGGTCGGCGGCGAGGCCGGAGAGGCCGCCAACGGCAACGGCGAGGCGCGCCTTCTGGGCAGTGATCCGGCGACCGGCAAGGAGGTCACCCTGCGCCAGGGGCCCTACGGCCCCTATGTGCAACTGGGCGAGGTGGAGGAGGTGCCGACCGAGACCGGGCGGGGCAAGTCGAAAAAGACCGTGATGACCAAGACCAAGCCGAAACGGGCGTCGCTGCCGCGCGGCCTGCCGCCGGATGATCTGAACCTGGAGACCGCGCTGCGCCTGCTCGCCCTGCCGCGCGACCTCGGCAGCCACGAGGGGGAGACGGTCAGCGCCGGAATCGGCCGCTTCGGACCCTATGTCAAGAAGGGGGCGACCTACGTGTCCCTGAAGAAGGACGACGACGTGCTGACCATCGGCATCAACCGGGCGGTGGAGCTGATCGAAAGCGCGCCGAAAAAGGACCCGCCGAAGGACCTGGGCAAGCACCCCAAGGACAAGAAGCCGGTGACCCTGCGCAAGGGCCGCTGGGGACCCTACGTGCAGCACGGCCGGCTGATGGCGACCCTGCCGAAGGACCTGTCCGAGGACGCGGTGACCCTGGACAAGGCGGTCGAGATCCTGGCCGCCAAGGCGGGCCGCGCCGGTAACGGCAAATCCAATGGCAAGGGCAAGACGGCCGCCAAGAAATCCTAGTGGTTCGATGCCAACGGATGAGTCCCATCCGTTGGCTGAATCGAACCACCAGATCAATAGCTTATACCAACGGCAATAATTATCTCGCCATGAGTGCCCAATCGCGCCATCCGATTGACATGATGGTTTGCGGGTTGCTGATCAGCTTGTTCCAGGCATC
>JANQIL010000019.1 GCA_028282245.1 Magnetospira sp. | reverse complement strand
GCTTCAGTTCGGTCTCCCGCGCCGCGCCCTCGGCATCGCAGTAGGCGCCGGTATGCAGCTCGACCACCGGGGCGCCGATATCGCGCGCGACCCCGAGCTGCGCCGGGTCCGGCTCCACGAACAGCGAAACCCGAACGCCGGCGTCGCGCAGCCGGCCGACCACCGGCGCCAGCGACGACCGCTTGGCGGTTACGTCCAGGCCACCCTCGGTGGTCCGCTCCTCGCGTTTTTCGGGCACGATGCAGGCGGCGCGCGGCCTGTGGCGCAGGGCGATGGCGAGCATCTCCTCGGTGGCCGCCATCTCCAGGTTCAGCGGCAAATCGATGTCGCGGACCAGGCGGGTGATGTCGTGGTCCGAGATGTGCCGGCGGTCCTCGCGCAGGTGCGCGGTGATGCCGTCGGCGCCGGCCGCCGCGGCCAGCCGGGCGGCCCGCACCGGATCCGGAAACGCGCCACCGCGCGCATTGCGGATGGTCGCCACGTGGTCAATGTTCACACCAAGTCGGAGGGGTCGGCTCATCGTCTCGTCGCGCGATAGGGCTGGGGAAACCGTCTTTCGGCGCCGCTGGCCACGACGCCGAGCGGAGGCTTATCGCCTCCCCCGGACAAGGTCAAGCGGAACGGGCGCGCGAACCCGGATCAGCCGCGCGAGCGGTCGACCGAGCTGACCGTCGGGGCGGCGCGCAGGGCGGCGATGATGTTGGTGAGGTGCTTGACGTCGCGCACCTCGACATCGATCAGCATGTCGAAGAAATCCTGCGAGCGCTTGATGATCCGGAGGTTGGAAATGTTGCCCTGATTCTTGCCGATCAGCGACGTCATGCTTCCGAGGCTGCCCGGTTCGTTGGCCAGGGTCACCCGGATGCGCCCCACGTGATCGGCCGGATCCTCCTCCGAGTCTTCCCAGGAAACATCCAGCCAGCGCTCGGGTTCCTCGTTGTAGTGCTCCAGGTTGTCGCAGTCGATGGTGTGGATGGTCACCCCCTTGCCGGTGGTGATGATGCCAACGATGCGATCGCCCGGCAGTGGATGGCAACACCCCGCGTAATGCACCGCCATGCCCGGAATGAGGCCGTTGATCGGCACCGCCTGCTCGGCGCCACGGCCGCCGCGCACCAGACCGCGCCGCACGCGAACCAGCGGCATCACCCGCTTGAGGCGCTGCTTGAAGTCGTCCCGGGTCCCCGGATAGATCGCGTGCAGGACATCGCGCGACGGCAGGGTGCCGGACCCCACCTCGGCGCACAGTTCCTCCACCGTTCCCACCTTGAAGCGCTTCAGGACCCCCTCGGCGCCCTTCTCCGTGAAATCGTAGCCTTCCTCCCGAAACGCCCGCTCCAGCATCGACTGGCCGAGCACCGCGTATTGCTCGCGCTGCCTCGACCGGGTCATCCGACGCACCCGGGCGCGCGCCTTGCCGGTGACCACGAAGCGCTCCCACTCCGGCGACGGCGTCTGCGCCCTGGAGGTCATGATCTCGACCTGATCGCCGTTCTGAAGCCGGGTCCTGAGCGGCACCATGCGGCCGTTGACCTTGCCCCCGACGCAGGTGTCCCCGATCTCCGAATGCACCGCGTAGGCGAAGTCGATGATCGTGCTGCCGGCCGGCAGGTTGATGATGTCGCCCTTCGGGGTGAAGCAGAACACCTGGTCCTGAAACATCTCCAGCTTGGTATGTTCCAGGAACTCCTCCGGCCCGGACGCCTGCTCCAGGATATCCAACAACTCGCGCAGCCAGCGATACCTTCGGCCGTCCGTGTGCCCGCTCCGCTGCTTGTACTGCCAGTGCGCGGCGACGCCGTTTTCCGCCACGTCATGCATGTCGTGGGTGCGGATCTGCACCTCGATGCGCTGCTTGAGCGGCCCGATCACCGAGGTATGCAGCGAGCGATAGCCGTTGGCCTTGGGGATGCTGATGTAGTCCTTGAAACGGCCCGGCACCACCGGATGGGCGTTATGGATGATGCCCATCGCCTGATAGCACTGCGGCAAATCCTCGACCAGGACCCGAAACGCCATGATGTCGGACAGTTGCTCGAACCCGACGCTCTTGCGCTGCATCTTGCGCCAGATCGAGTACGGCGACTTCTCGCGCCCCGACACGTCGGCCGCGAGACCCTCCGACTCCAGGCAGGCGGTCAGGTCGGAGAGAATTCGCGGCACCAGCTCGCCGCCGTGCTCGCGCAGGAACCGCAAGCGCGCGACGATGGATTCACGGGCGTCCGGGTTGATTTCCGTGAACGCCAGATCCTCCAGTTCGTTCTTCAACTCCTGCATGCCCAGGCGCTCGGCCAGCGGCGCGTAGATCTCCATGGTTTCGACGGCGATCCGTCGGCGAGTTTCCGGCTTGCGGATGAAGCCGAGCGTGCGCATGTTGTGCAACCGGTCGGCCAGCTTGACCAGCAGCACCCGGATGTCCTCGGACATCGCGAGCACCAGCTTGCGGAAATTCTCGGCCTGGGTCTTGGCCTGATTCGTGACCTGCGGCAGTTCGATTCGAGTCAGCTTGGTGACCCCGTCGACCAGGCGCGCGATATCCTCCCCGAACAGATCCTGAAGCTGCTCGATGGTGGCATCGGTGTCCTCGATGGTGTCATGCAGCAGCGCGGTGACGATGGAATCGGAATCCAGCTTGTAGCCGGTGAGAATCCCCGCCACCTCGATGGGGTGCGAAAAATAGGGGTCGCCGGAGGCCCGCTTCTGCGAGCCGTGGGCCTTCATGGCGAACACGTAGGCGCGGTTGAGGGCGTCCTCGTCGACCGCCGAATCGTAGGCCCGAACCCGTTCCACCAGTTCGAACTGACGCATCATGGCCCTGTTCTCCGCATCGGGCACGTCGGCGGAGCGGGCGTCGGCATGGGGGTCAGTCCCGAGGTTCGTCCCCGTCCGCGGCGTCGTCCGGCGCGTTGTCGTCGATCGACAGCACGTCCTCCTCGATCTCCTCGTCCGGGGTCGGCGGATTGTCGTCCATCACCACGTCGCCGGTCGACAGAAGATCGAGTTCCTCCTCGTTCGGCTCGTCGTTTTCCACATGCCGCTGCAAACCCTGGACCAACGATACCTCCAGGGCGCCGAGGTCGATGGTCTCGTCGGCGATCTCACGCAACGCCACCACCGGGTTCTTGTCGTCGTCGCGGTCCACGGTCAAGTGCGCCCCGGCCGACAGGTTGCGGGCCCGCTGGGCGGCCAGCATGACCAACTCGAAACGGTTGGGAATCTTCTCGATGCAATCTTCGACGGTAACGCGTGCCATGGTCGGAGCGGCTCCTCAACGGGGGCGGTGCGGGGGCGCGCACTATAGCGTCGCCCCGCGCCGCCGCGCAAGGCGGATGCAGTGTACTATATGGGTGTTTCCGGGAGCACCGCAACATCCTGGCCGGGCGGCAGGTCGGCCAGCAGTTGGGCGGCCGTGCGGCCAAGCACCGGATGCCGCCAGCCGGGCGCCAGCCCGACCAGCGGCACCAGGACGAACGCCCGCAGATGCAGCCGGGGATGTGGCACCACCAGATCCGGCGGCCGGTTGATCACCGCGTCGCCATGCGCCAGAAGGTCGAGGTCGATTGATCGCGCCGCGTTGGGCCGCGAGCGCCGGCGCCCGAGCGCCGCCTCGACCCGCAGCAGCCGCGCCAGCAGATCGGCCGGCGGCAGATCGCCGCCCAGCTCGGCCACGGCGTTCACGTAGCGCGGCTGATCGGAGGCCGGCAACGGCGCGGAGCTCACCCACGCGGACACCCCCAGGACGTCGAGCCCTTCTCCGGGCAGGCGGTCCAGCGCCGCGCGACAGGTGGTCAGTGAATCCCGGCAGCCGGGCGCGGCCAGATTCGATCCAAGTCCAATAAGAATCATCGCCGACCAACTATTCTTCCGTATGCCAACCCCTTGCACTCGCGCATCCGCCCCCCTAATTAACAAGTAGGCCATTGAAACATCGGATGCCGGCGTGTAAATGGCATCGGAGAACGCAGAGTTTTACGAAATAATACACAGGAACATGCGAATGGCGTTTTATCCGCAAGAACGGATCGGACTTTTCATCGACGGATCGAATCTGTATGCCGCCGCTCGGGCGCTTGGGTTCGATATTGACTACAAACGGCTGCTGGAGTTGTTCGCCGCCAAGGGACATCTCATCCGTGCATTCTACTACACCGCGCTGGTGGAAGATCAGGAATATTCGCCGATCCGTCCTCTGGTCGACTGGCTCGACTACAATGGGTACACCATGGTCACGAAGCCGACCAAGGAGTTTACCGATGCCGCCGGGCGCCGCAAGATCAAGGGCAACATGGACATCGAACTGGCCATCGACGTGATGGAGATGTCGGAGCGCCTGGATCATATCGTGCTGTTTTCCGGCGACGGCGATTTCCGCCGTCTGGTCGAGGCGGTGCAGCGCAAGGGTGTCCGGGTGACCGTGGTCAGCACCGTAAAGTCGCAACCGCCCATGGTGGCCGACGAACTGCGCCGCCAGGCCGATCTGTTCATCGAGCTGGCGGATCTGGAGCCGTCCATCGCGCGCATCACCCATTCCCGCGAGGATCGCGTCGCCGCGGCCAATGCCGCGCCAGTCGGCGACTCGCCGCTGCACGGCCCCGGACACGACCTTAATCAGGACTATGGCGGAACCGACGACGACGATCCGCACCTGCGCGATCCCAACGCCTATCGCCGCACCGCCTGACATGCCTCCCATCGAGGTCGAGGAACCGGATCGCGACTGCGCGACCTGTTCCCGGCTCGCCACCTTCAGGACCGATAACCGGCAACGGTTTCCGGACTGGCACAACGCCCCGGTTCCCTCGTTCGGGAGCGCCGACGACTGTCTGCTGCTCATCGTCGGTCTGGCGCCCGGCCTGCGCGGCGCCAACCGGACCGGCCGGCCATTCACCGGCGACTGGGCGGGCGACCTGCTGTACCCGACCCTGCTGCGGTTCGGTCTGGCCAACGGCGCCTACGGGGCCGATCCGGCCGACGGCCTACGCCTGACGGGATGCAGGATCACCAACGCGGTGCGGTGCGTGCCGCCGGAGAACAAGCCGACGACGGCCGAGACGGCGGCCTGCCGGGCCTTTCTGGCCCGCGAGATCGCCGCCCTGCCCCGCCTGCGCGCCATTCTCTGCCTGGGTGCCGTGGCGCACGGGGCGACGGTCGCCGCCCTGGGCGAGAAGAAGAGCCACTGGCCGTTCGCGCACGGCGCCCGCCACGCCCTGCCGGGCGGACCGCTGGTCGCCGACAGCTACCACTGCTCGCGCTACAACACCAACACCGGGCGACTGACCGAAACCATGTTCCACGAGGTCTTCGCGGCCCTGCGGCCGATGCTGGACTGACCCCGCCGCCGCTGCTATACCCCGCTCGTTTCCCGGGGTTTCATGGAGTATCGGCCGTGCGCATGGTCTGTCTTGATCTGGAGGGTGTCCTGGTCCCGGAGGTGTGGATCAATTTCGCCGACCGCAGTGGAATCTCCGCCCTGCGCCGCACCACCCGCGACGAGCCCGACTACGACCTGCTGATGCGCTACCGGCTGGACATTCTCGACCGGGAGGGGCTGAAGCTGCCCGATATCACGGCGGTGATCGACGACCTGGGACCCCTCGACGGAGCGCGGGCGTTTCTCGATTCATTGCGCGAAACCTATCAAGTGGTGATCCTGTCGGACACCTTCCAGGAATTCGCCCGGCCGCTGATGCGCCAACTCGGCTGGCCCACCCTGTTCTGCCATGGGCTCGACGTGGATATCGACGGGCGGGTGGCCGGTTAC
The DNA here is from genome assembly GCA_028282245.1 of Magnetospira sp. Classification (GTDB taxonomy): domain Bacteria; phylum Pseudomonadota; class Alphaproteobacteria; order Rhodospirillales; family Magnetospiraceae; genus JANQGL01. The sequence goes on along the minus strand of JANQIL010000019.1, from coordinate 16,892 downwards.
CGGCTTCGCATGCGGGATCACAAGCGGGCCGCCGTGGCGGCGTTCCGGTCGCTCAACATGCGGACCGTGGCGGCCGGCGACTCCTATAACGACACGACGATGCTGGGCGAGGCCGATGTCGGACTCCTGTTCCGGGCGCCGGACAACGTGATCGCTGAGTTCCCGCAGTACCGGGCGGTCGCCGCCTATGCCGACCTGCGGGCCGAAATCGACGCCGCCTTCGAACGTCTCGCCTGATCGCGGCGCCGCGAGGCACCGCCGGAGCTCAGTTCAGCGGGGCCATCATGAAGCCGAGCAACAAGCCGCCCCACAGAATGGCGGCCATCAGAATCATCGAAGCCATACGATTCATGGCATTTACTCCTTGCGTCGACCGCACCCCGCAGTCCAACAACGCAATAGTATTCCATCCAAGATTTTGCGCAAGCGCAAAACCTATGCTTTAGGGGTATATGAGATCTGCACCAAGGGTCGGCGCGCGCGTCGGTTCCGGCGGTGTTCAACCGCGCGTGGCCATCAGCCGCGCCTTCTGCCGCTTCCAATCGCGATCCTTCACCGTCTCGCGCTTGTCAAACGCCTTCTTGCCGCGCGCCAGGCCCAGGTCGACCTTGGCGATTCCGCGTGGGCTGAAGTAAATCGACAACGGTACCAGGGTGATTCCCTTGCGCTGCACGGCGCCGATCAACCGGGCGATCTCGCGTCGCTTGAGCAACAGCTTGCGCGGCCGGGTGGGCGCGTGGTTGAACTTGTTGGCCGGCCTATATTCGGGGATATGGGCGTTGACCAGCCAAAGATCGCCGCCGCTTTCCTCGGCGTAGGCGTCCCCGATGTTGCCGCGCCCCTCGCGCAGCGACTTGACCTCCGACCCGACCAGGATGATCCCGGCCTCAAGGCTTTCCTCGATGAAGTAGTCATGCCGCGCCTTGCGGTTCTGGGCGACGATATGCCCGGGTGTCTTCTTCTTGGCGGGCATGGGGCTAGGGCCTGTCGACAATCATGCCGAGGCCTCCGCGGCGGGCCGTTTCGCCGCCGGCCAGGGGCAAAACGGGCGCCGTCCCAAGGAGATCCGGCGCAATCGGACCGGCTCGGCGTCGTTCGTCCTCGAATATGCTCCACATGTCCTTCGTCCTCGCTCCCGGAGCCGGGCCGATCACGCGCGAACCGAGGCCCCAGGATGATGGTCAACGGGTCCTAAACCAGACCGACCGCCGTCAGGGCGGCATCCACCCTTGCCTTGCTGGCCTCGGCGATCTCGCACAGCGGCAGCCGGGTTTCGGCCGCGCACAAGCCAAGCCGCGACGCCGCGTACTTCGCCGGACCGGGGCTCGACTCGCAGAACAGCGCCTGATGCAGCGGCATCAGGCGGAACTGCAACGCCTGCGCGCGCGCCAGATCGCCGTCGCGCCACGCCCGCTGCATCTCGGCGCAAAGGTCGGGCGCCACGTTGGCGGTCACCGAGATGCAGCCGTGGCCGCCCGCCGCGAGAAACGGCAGCGCCGTCGCGTCCTCGCCGGACAACTGCACGAAATCGGCCCCGCAGGCAAGCCGCGTGGCGATCGGCCGCGCCAGATCGGCGGTCGCGTCCTTGACCCCGATCACGTTCGGAATGCGCGCCAGGCGGGCCATGGTCTCGACCGTCATGTCGACCACCGATCGGCCCGGGATATTGTATATGACGACGGGGATATCGGCCGCCTCGGCAACTTCCCTGAAGTGCCGATACAAGCCTTCCTGGGTCGGCTTGTTGTAATACGGGGTGACCACCAGGGCGGCGTCGGCGCCGGCCTCGGCGGCATGGCGGGTCAGCGCCACCGCCTCGCGGGTGCTGTTCGAGCCGGTTCCGGCGATCACCGGCCGCCGGCCCTTGGCCACCTCCAGGCACAATTCGACCACGCGCTGGTGCTCGGCGTGGTCGAGGGTCGGCGATTCGCCGGTGGTGCCGACCGGAACCAGCCCGTCGGTGCCCTTGTCCAGATGCCAGGCGACCAGGGACTGATAGGCTTTCTCGTCCACTTGGCCGTCCTTGAACGGCGTGATCAGAGCGCAGATGGACCCTTGGAACATGGCCGGTCTCCCTTGTCGCGCAATGGGATGCGGGAATTTCACGGAGCGCGACATTACCGCCGGACGGACGATGCCGCAAGCGCCGCCCTTGTGATCCGGCCCGCGGTTTCCTAGTCTCCTTCCAGGAAAGGCGTTGTGACGGCACGACGTGGACGGCTCCATGATCCGGACATTCCTTTTGACGGCCACCGGCAGGCGCGCCGCCCTTGGCGTCGCGTGGCTGTCATTGGCCTTGATGCTGGCTGGCGCGGCGGCACCGGCGGCCCCGACGCCGGACCCCCGGACGGAGGCGGCGACCAAGGCCTTCGCGGCGGTCGATCGCGGCCGCTGGTCCGACTTCCTGCGCCATCGCAAGGCGGTGCGCGATCCGCTGCTCGCCAAGGTGCTGACCTGGATCGATCTGTCGCGACCGGGATCGGGCAATTCGTTCGACGCCATCGCGGCATTCATCGCCGGCAATCCGGACTGGCCCGGACAATGGACCCTTCAACGGCGGGCCGAGGAAGCGATGCCGCCCGAACTGCCGGACTCGCGGGTGATCGCCTGGTTCAGCGAGCGCGAACCCGTCAGCGTCGACGGCCGCATCCGCTACGGCGCCGCCCTGCTCAATACCGGCCGGGTGGACGCGGCGCGCGAGTTCGCGCGCGCCACCTGGATCGACGGCGACTTCGGACCACGCCAGGAGCGGCAGTTCCTGAACCTCTACGGCGCCCATCTGACGCGCGACGACCACGAGGCGCGGCTGGATCGCCTGTTGTGGGACGACCGCCACCGCGCCGCCAAGCGACTGCTCGGAAAAGTCTCGCCGGACATGCGCCGGCTGGCCGAGGCGCGGTCGCTCCTGGCCCTGCGCAAGGGCGGCGTCGACGCCGCCATCGCCCGGGTTCCGAAGGAACTGCGCGATCATCCCGGCCTGGTTTACGAGCGTCTGCGCTGGCGCCGCCGCAAGGGGCGCGACGCCGCCGCCCTGGAGATGCTGCGCAACGCCCCGCCCAGCCCGATGCGGCCCGACAAGTGGTGGATCGAGCGGGAAACCCTGGCGCGCGCGGCCCTGCGCGAGGGCCTGATCACCGACGCCTATCGCCTGACCCGCGATCACGGCCTGGAGGAAGGGTCCCACTTCGCCGCCGCCGAGTTCCTGGCCGGCTGGATCGCGCTCCGCTTCCTGAACGACCACGACGTGGCGCTGAACCATTTCTCGAACCTCTATGACAAGGTTTCCTACCCGATCAGCCGGGCGCGCGCCGCCTACTGGTCCGGCCGCGCCAGCGAGGCCCTGGGATTGAAGAAAGGCGCCAGGCTGTGGTACGGGATCGCGGCCCGGTTCCCGACCACGTTCTACGGCCAACTGGCGGCGGCTCGCCTGGACGCCCGCGAGAGCCTTCGCCTGCCGCCCGACGCGCATCCGGCCCCGGCCGAGGTGCGCGCCTTCAACAAGCACGAACTGGTGCGAATCGCCCGCCGCCTGCGCGCCATCGGCCAGCACGAGCGCATCACCCCGTTCGGCCTGCGGCTCGCCAACCTGTCGCAGAGCGCCGGCTGGTCGGCGCTGACGGCCGAATTGGCGCTCGATCTCGATCGCCCCGATCTGGCGGTGCGCATCGCCCGCCGCTCGGTGCTCGAATTACAGCCGATCGTCGCGCCCGGCTACCCCACAGTCAGTCTGCCGGCGCCGCGCCTGGACGACGACCAGCCGCACCCCGAACCCGGTCTGGTGCATGCCCTGATCCGCCAGGAAAGCGGCTTCGGACGCACCGCCGTCAGCCCGGCCGGGGCGCGCGGCCTGATGCAGATCATGCCGGCCACGGCGCGCCGGGTGGCCCGCGATTCCGGACTGCGCTACGCGAAGGCCCGACTCACCTCCGACGCCGACTACAACCTCATCCTGGGCCAGACCTATCTGGGCGGTCTGCTGGAGCGCTACGACGGATCCTACGTGCTGGCCCTCGCCGCCTACAACGCCGGCCCAAGCCGCGTCAAACGGTGGATCGAGGCCTACGGCGACCCGCGCGAGGGGGTGCTGGATCCGATCGACTGGATCGAAAGCGTGCCGTTCTCCGAGACCCGCAACTACTTGCAGCGGGTGCTCGAAGCGCTTCAGGTCTATCGGGCGCGGCTCGACAAGACGCGCATCGCCCTGACCCTGGAGCAGGACCTCAACCGCTGACCGGACCGTTGACCGGGGCGACGCATCGGGCCATAGTCGGCCGCAAACCTCGACCGCCCAACGGAGCCCGCGAGATGAAGGCCGCGCTAACCCTGGACACCATCGGCGCCTGCGTTTTCGATGCCTACGGCACCCTGTTCGACATTCAGGCGGCGACCGCGCGATGCGCCGCGTCCCTGGGCGACCGCGCGGCTCGGCTGAGCCGCCTGTGGCGCGCCAAGCAACTCGAATACACCTGGCTGCGCAGCCTGATGGGTGCCTACGCCGACTTCTGGCAGGTCACCGCCAACGCCCTCGACCACGCCCTGGAGGCGACCGAAATCCGCGATCCGGTGCTGCGCTCGCGGCTGATGGAAACCTACCTGCGGCTCGACCCCTATCCGGAGACGCGAGGCATGCTGCGGCGGCTGCGCGAGGCCGGGATGCGCACCGCGGTGCTGTCCAACGGATCGCCGACCATGCTGACCTCGGCGGTGTCGGGAGCCGGCCTCTACCACCTGATCGACGACCTGCTGTCGGCCGAGGCGGCCGGCGTCTACAAGCCGCATCCGTCGGTGTACCAGTTGGCCAGCGACCATTTCGATCTGGAACCGGAGCGCATCTGCTTCGTCAGCGCCAACAACTGGGACGCCCACGGCGCGGCGGCGTTCGGGTTCGCCACCGTGTGGATCGACCGCACCGACGCCACCGCCGACATCCTGCCCGGCATGCCGGCGCACCGGATCGAGGGCCTTGACGCGCTGCCCGGACTGTTCGGGGTCTAGGCGCATGACGGCAACCTATCGCGAGCGTCATTTTCGGTCCCAGGACGGCCTGCGCATCTATTTCCGGGACTACGACGGCGCCCCGGACAGCGACCTCGCGCCCCTGCTGTGCCTGCCCGGGCTGACTCGCAACAGCCGCGATTTCCACGACGTGGCGACCCACCACGCGGCGCGCCGCCGGGTCATCTGCCCCGACTACCGGGGGCGCGGCCAGTCCGAGTACTGCGACGATCCACGCAACTACGATCCGGTCCGGGTGATCGACGACCTGCGGCATCTGCTGACCCTGCTCGGTCTGCACCGGGTGGTGGTGGTCGGCACCTCGTTCGGCGGAATCCTGGCGATGGCGATGGGCGCCGTGATGCCCAACCTGCTGGCCGGCGCGGTGCTGAACGACATCGGACCGACCATCGACAAGGCGGGCCTGGACAAGATCGCCAAATACCTGTCCGAGGGCGAAAGCCTGCCCGACTGGGACAGCGCCATCGAGCGCATGAAACAGATCTTCCCGAGACAGACGATCGACGATCCGGCGGACTGGGAAAAGATCGCCCGCGGCACCTATCGCGAGGATGCCGACGGCCGCCTGCGGTTCGATTTCGACCCCCGACTGGCCCAGCTCCTGGGCGGTCCGACCGACCTCTGGCACCTGTTCCACGCGTTACGCCGGGTGCCGTTGATGGCGGTGCGCGGCGGCGACTCGGAAATCATCAGCGACGAGACCCTGCGCCGCATGGCCGACGGCCACCCGGGGTTGCGGAGCGTCGTCCTGCCCGGCTGCGGACATCCGCCGCTGCTCACCGAGCCGTCGGTCAGCCAGGCCCTGGATGACTTCCTCGCCACCGTTTGAGCCGCCTCGGCACGCCGACGTGCTGGCCGCCCAGCGGGTTCTCGACGGCTACGCGGTGGAGACCCCGCTGCTCGAATCACCGCTGCTCAACGAGCGCCTGGGCGGCCGCCTGCTGATCAAGGCGGAACCGCTGCAACGCACCGGCTCGTTCAAGTTTCGCGGTGCCTTCAACCGGTTGTGCCGGCTCGATCAGGACTCCTGCGATCGCGGCGTGGTCGCCTATTCCTCGGGCAACCACGCGCAGGGAGTGGCTTTCGCGGCGCGCCTGCTGGGCATTCCGGCGACCATCGTGATGCCGCGCGACGCTCCGGCCGGCAAGCTCTCGGCAACCCGCGCCCACGGGGCACGGGTGGTGCTTTACGACCGCCAACACGAAAACCGCGAGGCGATCGGCCAGGACCTCGCCAACCGCCACGGCCTGACCCTGATCCGCCCCTACGACGACCCTTGGATCATCGCCGGCCAGGGGACCGTGGCGCTGGAAGCGGTCCGCCAGGCCGAGCGGATCGGCACCCACATCGACCTGATCGCGGTGCCCTGCGGCGGCGGCGGCCTGATCGCCGGCTGCGGTCTGGCCCTTGTCGACCTGCTGCCGGAGGCGCGCCTGTTCGCGGTCGAACCGGTCGGACACGACGACACCCGCCGGTCGCTGGCCGACGGGCGGCGGACGTGCAATCCGCCCGGGGTACGCTCGTTCTGCGACGCGCTGCTGGTCGACACTCCGGGCGACCTGACGTTCGGCATCAACCGGGTGCTGGTCGAGGGCGGCCTGGCGGTCGACGACGCGGAAACCGCCGAGGCGATGCGCGCCGCCTTCACACACTTCAAGCTGGTCGTCGAGCCGGGCGGCGCGGTGGCCCTGGCCGCCGTGCTCGCGGGCCGACTCGACATCCGCGAGCGCGCCTGCGTGGTCGTCTGCTCGGGCGGCAACGTGGACCCGAAAACGTTTGGCGCCGTCCTCCACGAACCGGCCGCGACGGCCCGCGACGTCTGATACGAAACCCGAATAATTTATTCGGGGGCTGTCCCAGATAACGCCGATGAGGTGTTATCATGGGGTTTGTGCGCAAGAGCCGACTGAGCCGAACCACATCAATGGCATCGAGAACTTCTGGAACCAAGCCAAGCGGCACATGCGCAGGTTCAACGGTGTCCCGAAGGCCCATTTCGGGCTATTCTTGAAGGAGTGCGAATGGCGCTTCGACAACAGCGACCCGCAACTTAAATTACGTCAACTCAGACAATGGATTAAGCTCTATCTGAGATAGTTGCCTGGGACAGCCCCAGAGATTTTTTAATTAATTTTCTTTAACAAACCCATTTAAATAAATTATTTATATTATTGAACGAATCTGGTTTCAACTGATTTTGGCCTATTTAAATTCCAATTGTGCGATTTTATAATATAAATTTTTAGCTTTAAATCTTTAATTGATAGACCATTTTCAATTCTAAGCGAATGGAGAGGTTTGATATGAACAGTTCAAATTTATTCGATGAACCGCCTCTGACGTCTCTCTCTCGTGGTGGAGGATGCGGTTGTAAAATTGCACCGGGACTCTTGTCAGAACTAATTAGCAAGTTTGCACTTATGCCCTTACCCAAAGACTATCTCGTAGGTGTTAACAATTTCGATGATGCCGCTGTTTACAAATTAAATGACACTCAGGCGCTCATTGCAACTACCGACTTTTTTATGCCGATTGTTAACCAACCATTTGATTTTGGTCGTATTGCAGCAACCAATGCCATTAGCGATGTCTACGCGATGGGGGGGCAACCAATCTTAGCGCTAGCGATTTCTGGAATGCCAACTGCTAAGATTTCAAAATTTACGATACAGAATATACTCGAAGGAGGGTCGAGTGCATGTGCAGATGCTGGTATCGCAATTGCGGGCGGTCACTCGATTGATTCAGCTGAACCATTCTATGGCTTAGTAGTCCTTGGACTGGTTCATCCAAATGACGTGTGCACAAATTCTGGAGCAAAATTAAATGACATTGTGGTGTTAGGTAAACCCATTGGCATCGGGATTATGTCGGCCGCAATTAAAAAAGGTCGATTGAGTCAGCAAGCGTATTCGGAAATGATCGCCGTTACAACTCAGCTCAATACGCCTGGGCCTAAACTTGCAAAATTAGCAGGAGTACATGCAATGACAGACGTGACAGGCTTTGGACTCGCTGGGCATTTATTAGAGCTAGCTACAGCGGCGCGATGCGAAATACAAATCGATTGGAATAAAGTGCCAATTTTACCTCAAGCTCATAGCTTGCTGGGCGAAGGAATATTCACTGGTGCTTCACGCCGAAACTGGGAAAGTTGCCAGGATACCGTTGTGTTACCAAATGGATTTGGAGATGCGAATTTAACCTTGCTCACAGATCCACAAACTAGCGGTGGGTTATTGGTTTGTTGTGATCCATTTTTAGTTGAAAAAGTTCTTTCGATCTTCAATGAAAATGGTTTTTACCATGCATCTAAAATTGGAAAAATCGTATTTTCTAATTCAAAACCCCTTATTAGGGTGTATTGAATTTTTATGCAATATAAAATCTTGCCAACCCCTCCCCTAAATTGTTTAATTGGTGCTTGAATGTTGGTTTGCTGAAGGTTGTAGATTGATGTTGAGGCAGAACTGGCATATAAGCCGGCGGACACAAAAAGCATTATTGTATGTAATGGCATTTGCAACACTTCTAATGTTAGCTACGCCAGTTATAATTCCTACATTAAAACTATTATTAACTGACAATAGTTTATCGTCAGAGTCACAAATAATAATTTCAGCTGTATTTAATTTATCTGGTTTTATATTTGGGTTTCTGACCTCTTTCTGGTTTTTTTTAATTTCGTCTGGTTTTGGAGGCTATTACGAAAAACTAGTAGGATTAATTTCGGGCTCCGAGAGGGCAGGATTGGACCGAATAGAACCAGCAATGATTATTGGGACTCGAGCTGAAATAGCTTGCTCAGAAGCCCACCATTCCATTGATTTTATCGGGGTTGGCGGAAGAAAATTTCTTACAAAAATATTTGATGAGAACACAAGAATTGGACGAAAAATTGCGTCTGGACACGTCAAAGTTCGAATTATGATTCTTGATCCAGATGGTAAAAAACTAAATGATTGGACGACAGACGAATCTAAAATAAAATCTGTTAGATCAGACATTAAAAATACCCTAAAATTCCTTGATGAAATAACAAGAGAATCAATAAACTATAAATTATATGACTTTCTTCCGCCATTACGTTTATTGATAATTGATAATAACAAGGTTTTTGTAAGTAGGTACGATCCAACGAGCGAAAATGGCTGGGATGCACCTCAACTATGTTTTAGTCAACGATCAAATCCTGGCCCTGAATTTCCGAAAGCATTTGTAAATTTATATACATTTCTTTGGTCATCTGTGAATGCGTCTTCGTCAAAAGCAGGGGGAATTGAAGTTGAATAAAGTAAAATTCGGCATTGCTCATGGCCGATTTCAACCACTACATCGAGAACATTTAGAGTATATCCTCAAAATTAAAATGGAATGCCAACACCTTATCGTTGGGATTACAAATCCAATTTTTGCGCATGTAGAATTTATAGAAGAAAGCGACCATAGGCATTTACCACAATCAAACCCTTACTCCTACTTCCAAAGAACGCAAATGGTAAAATTGGCACTAAATGAGTCCGGAGTTAGTAATTTAGAATACACCGTAGTTCCTTTTGATTTATTTTCCCCGAAAATATGGGGTGATTTTATTCCTCTGAGTGATTCTGTTTTATTCTTACGCATATTTTCTGATTGGGAACAACGTAAATTTCAGCTGTTTGAAGATAATGGCTTGAAGGTTGAGGTATTGGATAGGCCACCCTCAAAGGGAATAACTGCCACGGAAGTAAGGGAACGTCTGCAAACAGGAAGGCGAATCTCTGACTTAGTAACGCCAAGCGTTGAAAAATATCTCCTCGAATTGCGTAAGTAAATCAATGCTTTCTGATATTGGTATTCGCAGAGAGATAGAAAATAAAAATATATCAATCGAACCTTTTCATGAAAAATACCTTCGAGGGGCAAGTTATACATTGCGTTTAGGAAATAAAATTTCAGTTTTTTCTAATTCTTTTACCCCGATTGATCTATCAAATGAAGAATCTTTTCCAAATTTACATACTAATAATATTTCTTCTGAATTATATAAATTACATGGAAATGAATTTGTACTTGGTGGAACAATTGAAAGAATTTCACTATCTCGTGGTTTTTCAGCAACGTTAAAAAATCTAAGTGGGCTTTCAAGGATTGGTCTCGCTGTAGAAATTGCATCTTTTATTAGCCCTGGATTTGGAGAGGATTTCCCTAAGCCACTTACTCTTGAAATACGTAATTTTTCTGATATACCAATTTTGCTTAGGCCAGAAATTCCAATTTGCCATATTCTGTTTTGGAAGCTAAATGAGTTTTCAAGCCAATCGTATGATCGTGATGAGCGGCGGCATTCAATTTCTGAAGCACCGGCTCCTTCACGTTACTTCAAATATTTTAAAAAAACGGGAAAATAAAATACAGTATATTTATCATAAATACTAGGAGAAATTGTTAGTGCCGCCACTGTCCAGAATTTTTCGCACATTTCTCAAGCGACGGCTCCGGTTGTTGAGTTCTGATTTGCGTAGAGCGGGCGTATCCGTCCCACGAGGCATCCCTTTCAGATCGTAACGGATTCTTCATGCCATCCCTCTCGGGGACCAAAACATCCAGCGGTCACAGGAACACGGACGTCAGGGGCGGGAAGAAACTGACCAGCATCAGGATCGTGATGGCGGCCAGATAGAACGGCGCCAGTTCCCGCACCGCCTTCCCCATGCCGACGCGTTCGATGGAAATCGACACGAACAATGTCGTTCCCACGGGGGGCGTATAGAGCCCGATGGCCAGGTTGACGACCATTAGAACGCCGAGCTGGATGGGATCGAGCCCGATGGCGTTGGCGATCCCGAGGAAGATGGGGGCCAGCAGCAGGACGGCCGCCGGCAGGTCGAGGAAGGTGCCGATCATGATCAGCAGAACGTTCATCGCGAGGATGATCAGCCATTTCGATTCCAGGGCGCCCAGAATCCAGGCCGCGAGGTTTTCCGGCACGCTTTCGGCCGACAGAATCCATTGCAGCACGCCGGACCCCATGATCACCAGCATGATCACGCCGGTCATCATGCCGGTCATCAGGACACAGCGCATGACAATCGGAAAAGTCAGATCCCGATAAATGAAGAGCCCGACGAGCAAGGCATAGGTGACCGCGAAGACGCTGATCTCGGTCGGCGTCACCACCCCACCCCGCGCCAGGACGATGATGAACACCGGCATCAGCAAGGCCGGCAGAGCCTTGAAGACATCCTTGCCGAATGTCTTGAGGCCACCCGGCAGCGGCGATCGGGGAAGGTCCTTGCGCGTGTTGATCACGTAACACACAACGAACATGGAGATCGCCAGCAGCACCCCGGGCACGATCCCGGCGATGAACAGCTTCACGATCGACACCTCCGATACCAGCCCAAAAAGAATCAGCGGAATGGACGGCGGAATCAGCACGGAAATGGTCGAGGAGGCGGCGTTGACCGCCGCGGGATACCCGGCGGGATACCCTTCCTTCTTCTGCACGGGGATGATCGCGTTCCCCAGCGCCGAGGCATCGGCGACGGCGGAACCGGAAACGCCCCCAAACATAAGGGAGCCCATGATGCTCACCTGCGCCAATCCGCCCTTCAAGTGCCCGACGACGAGCTTGGAAAACCGGACCAGGTACTCGCCGAAGCGGCCCGACATCATCAGGTTTCCGGCGAGAATGAAAAAGGGAATGGCGATCATCGGGAACTTCTGCGTCGGATCGAACAGGGAGATGATCGTCTGGCCCAGCATGTAGCTCTTGCCGATGGTCACCATGCCGGCCGAGGCGGCGATGAACAGGGCGTGGGCGACGGGGGCCGACAGGAACAGAAGCACCACGAAATACAATCCGGCATACACTGACATCGTTTTCCTCCCGCTTGGATTTTGGCCGTTTTTCCAAGTCGCTACGCCGTGTTTTCGGCGGCGGGCCGTTTCCCTAGTGTGGTGGATTCGAAGTTCGCGACATTATTCGGGGCAAATTCCATGGCGAACTTCGACTCCAAAACCACACTAGATTCAGATTATTACCTAGTGTCCTGATCGAATCCGAAGTTCGAAACCGCCTGCCAAACAATGCTCCGAACTTCGGATTCGGGACACTAGGGTCAAGAAATTGCGCCTCTCATGACATTGTCGCTATGGGCCGGATCGGTGACGAGGCGGTAGGTGGTCGTCAGGGCCGTAACCGCCAGCAGGGCATAGCCGAAGACGAGCGCGAGGTAGCTCCAGGATTGGCGGATTCCGATCAGCGTGTACATGCTTTCGTCGCTCAGCGCGACGTCGATGGCGAAATCGAATACCACGCCACAGGAGCCCAGAATGATGAACTGCACTAGGATCTGGAGCCATCTCCGAAGCCGCCTGGACAGGGCGCCGACAAGCACTCCGACGCCGATATGGCGGTTGTGCTGCGCGGCAAGGACGGCACCGCTCAGAATGAACCAGGGAAAAACCAGGCGCACGGCTTGCTCCGACCAGACGATGCTGACATCCGTCGTGTAACGAAGAAACGCATTCGCGAAGGTCGGAAGCAGCATCACCAGGAACGAGGTCCACAAGATCACCGCGCAGGCATATCTGATGGAGGTGTCCGCCCGGGTCACCGCGGGGCCAAGCGGCCCCACGGCTTCCGGTGCATGAAGGATGTCTTTCATGCCAAGTATCTCGTTACTTCCCGGCGGCCTGCGCCGCGGCCGAGCGGATGTTCGACACGATGTCGCCGATTTCCTTTTCCCACTTGGCGTAGACGGGAGCGGTGGCGTTCTTGAACGCATCGATATCGACGTCGTTGAACTTGGCTCCTTCCTGCTTCAGGACCTCTTCCAATTCCGTGTCCTGCATCAGGAAGCTGCCGCGATCGTACCAGGACGCGGCGTGAGCGGCCCGCTTGATGGCCTTCTTGTCGTCGTCGGAAAGCGAGTTCCACCAAGCCTTGGAAGCCAGTACCGGCGTCATCTCGTACTTGTGGTTGGACCGGGCGATATAGGGGGTCAGTTCATGCAGCTTGGCGCCGTAAATGTTGGCCAGCGGGTTTTCCTGGCCCTCGAACACGCCCGACTGCAAGGCGGCCGGCAGCTCGGACCAGGCCAACGGAGCCGGGTTGGCGCCCATGGCGGAGAACGCGTCCAACGTCACCTGGGACGGCGGCGTCCGGATTTTCATGCCCTTGATGTCGGCCGGCGACGCGATCGGCTTCTTGGAATGGGTAATCTTGCGTATGCCGTTGTCGAACCAGGCGAGAACGACATAGCCCTTGTCGTCGAGCAGCTCGGCGATCCTGTCGCCGACGGGCCCATCCAACACTTCCCAGGCCTGCGGCAGGGAACTGAACAGGTAGGGCAGCCCGAACGCGTTCAACTGCGGGACGACTTCCGCAACCGCGCCGTCCGAGTTCACCGTGATCTCGATGGAACCGGCCTTGACCGACTTCAACATCTGGCGGTCGTCGCCAAGGGTCGCCGAATGGGCAACCTTCACCTCGTACTTGCCCCGGGTTGCCTGCTCGATGAGCTTGCCCATCATGACCGAGGAAATCGCCTTCTGCTGAGCCGGCTTGCCGTTGGTGGCAATCGTGATCGTGGCCGCCGAGGCCACCTGGGCGGCCGCCAAGACCCCGATGGCAAGGGCGGCGGCAATCGTGCGTTTCATCTTCAATCCTTTCATGTATGGGCCCAGGGCCCGCATGTATGGGCCCAGGGCCCATGGTAAGGGTGTAATGCGAATTTCCGTCTTCTTGTTGTGACCCTTCATGAAAACTTGATTGTCATTTTAGCTCAATTACAATTGGCTATGGCTTTTTGAAGCCCACCTAAAGAAAGTGAGCCGATGCGCGACGTGGCCTTGAACGGAATGATATATTTCGAGGCGGTGGCACGTCACTCCCGAGTGACGACGGCGGCGGAGGAGCTTTCGGTTTCACCGTCCGCCGTGAGCCAGCAGATAAAAAGCCTCGAAGAATCCTTGGGAATCAAGTTGTTCAGGCGCGTGAAGCGCCGATTGGTGCTGACCGAGGCGGGCGAGCAACTGTATCGCTCGACAACCGAGGCATTGAGCATTCTGCGCGAGGCCCGGCGGCAGGTGACCCATCAGCGGGAGAACCGAAAGCTGATCCTGCGTGTATCCGCCAGTTTCGGCACGCGATGGCTGGGGTACCGGTTCGCCAAATTCGCCACGGCCAATCCGCTCTGGGACCTCCATGTGGACGCGACGCCGGAACTGACCGAATTCGAAAAGGAGAACGTGGATCTGGACATCCGGTATGGTTCGGGAAACTGGCCCGGCCTTTATACCGAAGCGATCCTGCACGACGATGTCCTGCCCCTGTGCAGCCCCGACTATTGCCGTTCCCAAGAACGATCCCTCGGCGATCCCACGGACGTTCTGAAAAGCGTGCGCCTGATCCACACGGTGAAGGCGAAACTCACCTGGAAATGGTGGTTGCAACGCCATGGCCTCGACCTCGCGGACCCAAGCGCCGGGTTGCGGTTCGACCGGTCGTCCATGTCCCTACAGGTGGCGAGGGACGGCGCCGGGGTGGTGCTGGAGACGGCGACCCTGGCGATGGAGGAACTCGGGAGCGGCGCGTTGGTCCCGTTGTTTCCGGAACTCGGGGCGGCCCATTTTCCAGCCTATTGGATCATCTGCCCGAACCGTCACTTGAACCGGCGATACGTCAGCGTGTTCTGCGACTGGTTGCGCGAGGAGGCCGCGGAGCACGAGGAACACAGGAAGGACCTCCTGATGTCCCTGGGGTGCAGCCACTTTTACGAGATATCCCTCGACGGCTCGCGCCTTGACTGAACCGGAGCGGGACGATCACGTGACGAGGATGGCCCGGAAGTCGTTGACGTTGGTCTGGGTCGGTCCGGTGACGATCAGGTCCCCCAGAGCCTCGAAAAAACCGTAGGAATCGTTGTTCCGGCGGAATTGACCGGCATCCAGACCCAGGGCCTTGCCGCGCGACAGGGTCGTCGGACCGATGACGGCGCCGGCGTTGTCTTCCGACCCGTCTATTCCATCGGTGTCGCAGGCGAGCGCATGGATGCGCGGGTGCCCCCGGAGTTCCTCCGCCAACGCCAGGACGTACTCGCCATTGGGGCCGCCCCGACCGGTTCCGGCGAGGGTAACCGTCAGCTCCCCGCCAGACAGCAGAATGGTTCCCGGTTCCGCGCGTTCCGCCATTCGGGCATGGGCGCGGGCCACATCGCGGGCCTCGCCTTCGAGGTCGTCCCCGAGCATGACAACCGTGTTTCCGGCGCGCCGTCCGACCTGGGCGGCGGCCTCGAGCGCCTTCCCGGGGGTGGCGATGAGACGGGTCTCGCAGGTGGCGAAGCAGGAATCACCGGGTTTCGGGGTCTCGGCGACATCGGACAACAGGTGCCGTTCGACGCTTCCAGCCAACTCCAGGCCGTACCGCTTGATGACGGCGCGGGCATCCTCGGATGTGGAGGGATCGGGCACGGTGGGACCCGAGGCGATCAACGCCGGATCGTCCCCGGGAATGTCCGATATGGCCAGCGTCCAGACCCTGGCGGGATTGGCGGCCCTGGCGAGCCGGCCTCCCTTGATTGCCGAGAGATGCTTTCTCAGGACATTCATGGCCGATATGGGCGCTCCCGAGGCCAACAGCGCCCGGTTCACCGCCATCTTCTCGCCCAAGGTCAGGTCCCCTCCCGGCAGGGTCAACAGGGCCGATCCGCCGCCGGAGATCAGCACGATGACCTGATCCTCGGCGCCAAGGTCCGAAACGGCGGCCATGATCTCCCGGGCGGCGCGTATTCCGGCGGCATCGGGGACCGGGTGCGCGGCCTCGAGAATGCGGAGTTTCTCGCAAGGCACGGCAAAACCGTACCGGGTGACGACAACGCCCTCGATATCCCCCTCCCAGTGCCGCTCCAGAACCCGCGCCATCTCGGCGCTGGCCTTGCCGGCTCCGACCACCACCGTGCGTCCCCCGGTCGGTGGCGGAAGATGGGGTGGCAGGCAGATGCCCGGCTGGGCCGAGGCAACCGCCGCGTCGAACATGGATTTCAACAGATCGAACTCGGGAGTCATCGGTTCAATCCCAAAAAAAATGGAGCCGCCACGACGGGACGGCCCCAGTTGGGGGAGGTTGGAGGCCTAGTGTGGTGGATTCGAAGTTCGTGACATTATTCGGGGCAAACTCCATGGCGAACTTCGACTCCAAAACCACACTAGAATCAGATTATTACCTAGTGTCCTGATCGAATCCGAAGTTCGAAAACGCCCGCCAAGTAATGCTCCGAACTTCGGATTCGGGACACTAGATTCCGAAAGAGGTGCCGCAGCCGCAGGTGGACGTGGCGTTCGGATTGCGCACCTGAAACGACTCTCCCATCAAGTCCTGCACGAAGTCGATTTCGGCGCCGCCCAGAAGTTGAAGCGACACCATGTCGATCAGCACGGTGACGCCCTGGTGCTGGAACGCCACATCGTCCCCGTGGGTCTCGCGGTCGAGCGAGAACCCATAGGAAAATCCGGCGCACCCCCCCCCGGAAATGGTCAGCCGGAGCTTCAGGTCCGGGTCGCCTTCCATGGCGATGAGTTGGCCGACCCGTTGCGCGGCGCTGTCGGTGATGGTCACCGTCGGATGGTCGAGGGCGGCGGTTTCGGTCATGGCGATCTGGCCTCCGGGTGGCGTGTGGATCCGCGTGGGTTCCTCCTTATCTAGTATCCCATGCCCACGGCGGCAATGGAAACGCCATCCCGCCCCGCGCCGATCGAGGTCGCATAACCATTTCTCAAGGCATTGGCTGCTAGTGGTTCGATGCCAACGGATGAGTCCCATCCGTTGGCATCGAACCACCAGATCAATAGCTTAGTGGATCGACCGATCCAAAGCTTGGGTACCAAGC
>JANQIL010000168.1 GCA_028282245.1 Magnetospira sp. | reverse complement strand
CGCCACTTGAGCAGATAGCGGGCCGGGTTGTGAATCCAGAACAGCCGCCGCAAGGCCCGGGGCACCAGCGGGATCAGTTTGTCGCCCCGGTTGGCGATGTAGAGATCGGCGGCGTCCGGCGTGCCATCACCGATCGGCGCCCAGCGCACCCCGTTGCGGACCATCGGCGCCGCGCATCGATTGTGCACGGTCACCTCGTGGCCGCGTCTCGCCAAGGCCTCGCACAGATTGACGACCGACGACTCGACGCCGCCCAGCGGGCGGGCGTCCGGGGTCGCGCCGTCGAAGACGATACCGTCGTCGGCCAGGACGATTCGCGCCACTCAGTCGTCCTCCAGTCGCGCCTTGAGGTGGGACAACAGCGGATACAGCCCGGCGCATAGGGCAATCAGCAGGCCGTATCCCCCCTCCTTATATCCCTTGCGCAGAACATAGCATTTGAAAAATCGCGACCCCAGGCGACGCAGGTTGGCGGCCAGCGAGCCGATCCGCCCGCTGTCCCTGAGATCGCGGGCACGGGCGGTCGAATAGGCGTCGAGGCGCCGGATCATGTCGGAAATATTCCGGTCCACGCGATGCTCCAGGCGGGCCGACAGCATCGCCCCCTTGCGCCCGGACCAGTCGAGACTCGGATGCACCCGCTGCATTCCCCATCGCTTCACGCCGCGCCGAAACAGGCCCGGGTAGGCCGCCTTGCCGAACGAGCCGCCCCAGCCGTGGCGGACCCGCCGCTCGCCGATGTAGTTGTCGACCGGGATTTCGTGCCAATCGGCGGTGGTGTCGGCGATGGTGTCGAGGATTTCGCGCGCCAGCGTCGGCGTCACCCGCTCGTCGGCGTCCACCTCCAGGATCCAGTCGCCCCGGCAGGCGGCGATGCCGGCGTTGCGGCGCGCGCCCTCCAGGTCCCAGGCCCCCTCGATGAACCGGTCGGTGAACCGGCCGGCGATCTCCCGCGTGCGATCGGTGCACTTGTCGAGGACCACCACGATCTCGCCGGCGAAGACGAGGTGCTCCAGGCAGGCGGCGATCCGCGCCTCCTCGTTGTGGGCGACGACCAGGGCCGACAGCAGGACCGTCACGCCGCCGCGCGCCGGGTTCGCGCCCACAAGGCGCGCGCCGCCGCCTCCACCCGGTCCACGTCCAGCGGTCCCATCAGGGTGCCGGTGCGCCGGTGATCGAAGGTTTCGGGAAACAGGGCATGCCAGGGCACGTCCGGACGCACCAGGGTCGCATGGTCGCCCCACGGCGCGTAAAGATGATCCGGGGTCGGCCCGAACAGGCCGAGGGTCGGCACGCCGGCCGCCGCCGCCAAATGCATCAACCCGGAATCGTTGCCCACATAGAGGCCGCAACGTTGCAGGCAGGCCGCAACGCCGGTCAGGTCGAGGCGCCCGATCAGGTCGATTCGCCGGTCGGCCGGCAACGCCTCGATCAGCCCCTGCACCGTCGGCCGCTCGTGATCGGCCCCGAACAGGGCCACCCGGCCACCGGCCAGCGGACCGTCCGGTCCGGTCAGGCGGATCGCGAGGTCGGCGAAGCGGTCGCCGGGCCAGGTCTTGGCGATCCAATTGGCGGTCGGCCCCAGGGCCAGAACCGGCGGCTCGTCGGGGATCAGCCGGCCGGCCCGGTCACGGTCGTCCGCGTCCAGCCATATGGTCGGAGCCAGTGGCGGCGATCCGTCGAGCACGCGCGACATCCGCGCGACCCGGTGCTCCTCCGAGCCGGCCCGGCCCAGGCGATGGGACCGCCTGGTCGGGATCGCGCGGGTCAGGGGCGCGTTGCGCAGGTCGACCAGCACATCCCAAAGACGCCACGCGGTCAGACTCCACAGCCGCAACCAGTGCAGGGAGAACAGCATCTTGTCGAGCACGATCAGGCGTTCCAGGCCCGGCACGGCGCGGAACAGCGAAGCGGCGGCGGGCCCGCAGGCGATGCTGATCCGGGCGCCCGGGTGACGGCGGATCAGGTGATCGAGCAGGCCGGTCGACAGGATGGCGTCGCCGACCCGGGTCGAGGTCACGAACAGGATGCGCACCTCAGACCCACAACCGTTCGAAATCGGCCGCCGCGGCATCCCAGCCGCGCCCGCCCTGGCGGGCCAGCGCTCCGGCGCGCAAGGCGTCGTATCCGGCGCCACCGGACAGCAGGTCGAGGGTCAGGTTGACGAAGGCGGCATCGTCGGGCACCAGATAACCGGTCTCCCCGTTGCGCAGGACCGCCGCCACCGCATCGCCCGGGAATGACACGGCCGGCAGCCCGCAGGCCTGGGAATCGGCGAGGGTCCAGGGATAGGCGCCGCGCCCGTCGCCGGGATAGAGGTGCACGCGGGCGGCCCGGTAGGCAGACGCCATCTCGGTGTCCGAACCCGGCCGGCGCACCGTCACGCCACGCGTCCGATCCTCTTCCAGACGCCGGTGGATCGCCTTCAGGTCGTCCGGGACTCGCCCCGCCTCCTCGGCCCGGGCGAGCGACCCCGAAAACACCTTCAGGGCGGCGTCGAAGCGTTTCGGATAAATCTCGTCGGTCCACAGGTCGAGCAGGCGTTCCAGGCCGCCCAACGGATGCACCGTGGCCACCGCCATCGGGCCGCCGCCGATCTCCTCGGGGTGGGTCCGGAACGCCTCCGCCACTCCCGGCGCCACCACGGCGATGTCCAGACCTAGCCGGTTGGCGCAGGTGGCGACCTGGGTCCGGGTCTGAAAAACCAATTGCGGGCGGTGCCGCTTCAGAACCTCCAGCGCCGACGCGGAGTCCAGGTAGCCGGCCCGGTCGGTCACCCACAGGACCTTGCGCGGCGCGTCCGGCAGGGCATCCAGCAGAGCCGGACGGCGCAACGCCACCGATACGTCCGCATGGGGCGGCGGCGGCAGGTCGCGCGGCATCCACACCACACCCTCCACGGTGACGGTCTCGGCACAGCGTGAAATGACGGTCACGTCGTGGCCGCGTCGGGCCAGCGCGGCGGCCAATCCGGCCAGCGCGCGCGGTGCCCCGTCGAGCGCCCGCTCGCCGGGGGTGGCGCCGTCGAACGGCACGGAGTCGTCGATCAGGGTGATCAGCATCGGGCCGTTATACGAGCCGCCGCACCTCTTGCCAACCGCCGCCGTCGGGTCCACCCTTGCGGAATCGAGGAACGAGTCAGCAGAGGAGATGGCATGGCCGGCGAGGTCTTCGCAATCCTGGAAACCCGTGGCGTCATCGCCCTCTCGGGCGACGACCGGATTACCTTCCTGCAGGGGCTGGTATCCAACGACATGACCCAGGTGGCGCCGGAGGCGGCCCGCCATACGGCGTTCCTGACCGCCCAGGGCAAGTACCTGCACGATTTCTTCGTCATCGCCAACGGCGACATCCTGATGCTTGACGTGGAAGGCGCGCGGCGCGCCGACCTGATCAAGCGCCTTTCCATGTACAAGCTGCGCTCCAAGTTGGCGCTGATGGACCTGAGCGACGAGTTCATGGTCGCCGCCGTCATGGGCGACGGCGTCGCGGCCCGCCTCGGACTGGCCGAAGCACCCGGCGCGGCGGCGCCGCTCGGGCGCGGCGTCGCCTTCATGGACCCCCGCCTCGCCCAGGCCGGGGCGCGGGTCATCCTGCCACGCGCCAATGCCCGGGCGACCCTCGGCGCCTCGGGACTCAAGGAGGCAACGTTCGACGCCTACGAGAGGCAGCGAATCGCCCTCGGCCTGCCCGACGGAGCGCGCGACCAGGAGGTGGACAAGGCGGTGCTGCTGGAAAACGGTTACCAAGAGTTGGGCAGCATCGACTGGGACAAGGGATGCTACATGGGCCAGGAACTGACCGCCCGCACCCGCTACCGGGGCCTGGTCAAGAAACGCCTGACCCCGGTCGAGATCGACGGCCCGCTGCCCCAGCCCGGGACCCCGGTGCTGATGGACGGCAAGGAGGTCGGCGACATCCGGACCGGCACCGACGGAGTCGCCCTCGCCCTCCTGCGTCTGGAGGCCTTCGCGGCGACCGGACCGCTCTCCGCCGGGGATGCCCGGGTCACCCCCCGCAAGCCGGCATGGGCCGACTTCTGAACAATGGCCAGCGAAGCCGAACACCTTCTCGATCCGATCATCGCGACCTACCGCAACCGGCTGAAGCGCTATGGGGCCAAGCCGATGGGCGTGATCTGGCGCAACGAGGAACGCCAGGAATCCCGGTTCGAGGTCCTGGTCGACATCGTGACCGAGGCCGACCGGACGCGCGATCTGAGCGTCAACGACCTGGGCTGCGGCTATGGCGCCTTGTACGGATTCATCCGCGACAACACGCGGCTTCGCGTGACGCGCTACAACGGGTACGACGCCTGCGCCGAGATGGTCGCCGAGGCCGGGCGACGAATCGGCGGCGAACCCGGCGTACGCCTGGAAACCGCCAGGGCGGCGACCGAGAAGGCCGATTATTCCTTCGTCTCGGGGACCTTCAACTACAAGGGATCGGCGCCGGTCGAGGACTGGGATCGCTATGTCCGGGACGGCCTGCGCGACCTGTGGGGCAAATCGCGCCGTGGCATGGCGTTCAACCTTTTGAGCCGCGTCGGCGCGACCTCGGACGGCAGCCTGTTCCTGGCCGACCCGGGCGACTACGTGAATTTCTGCCTCGTAACGATGTCGCGCAACGTGGTGCTGCGCCACGACTACATGTGCGACGACTTCACGGTCTGGGTGCTGCGCTGAGCGATCTCAAAAAAGACGGACCCGCGAAGGTCCGCCTTTTCATGGTGTGCTCCGCCTTCCTTCCCAAAAGGGTGTTCGAGGGACGGGCGGCCTTCTTCCTCCCCTACCTTGGGCTCGCGTGCGCGCAACAAAATTGCGCAACCAGCGGGGGGATAGTATTCGGTCTTGCGAAACGTTTCATCCTTTTTTTGTCAGAATTAAGACATGGGGCCATGCGTTTTTCTCACGAGATGGATATAATAACACCATGAGGATAACCTTTGCGTTTGCCCTCCTGTGCCTCGCAATTTTCGATCCCGCCGTGGCCCAGCAGGTGGAGATTGATTCGCGCGACTGCCGGCGTCTATTGGCGCGCGCCCCGGACACCGACGCGCGCTACCGGCCCGGGGTGGACGCGCGCGGCCGCCCGGTGGCGCCGGCCGATCTCGGCGGCGGATCGCCGGTCATCCTGCCGGACACGATCGAAGCTCCGGTCACCGTCGATCTGGCCGAACGCCACGGGATCGACATTCGCGGGCTGGACGCCGAGGCGGTTCTCGGCCGAATCGTCCTGCGCGACGGGCGCGCCTATTGGAACGGCCGGTTGATGACTCCCGAGGACACCGAGGCGATCCTCCGCCACTGCCGATGAGGACCGTGCGCGGCTTGCCAGCCGCCCGCCCGGCGTCGTAAACAGGCCGCTGTCCGCCACCCGCCGGAGCCCACCCGCCCTTGGCCAAGTCCACGACCCAATACGTGTGCCAGCAGTGCGGCGCCGCGCATCGGAAATGGACCGGCCGGTGCGATGCCTGCGGGGCCTGGAACAGCCTCGCCGAGGAAGCCGCCCCACCGTCCGCGCCGAAGGGTCTCGGGGCGGCCAAGGGGCGCCGGATCGCCTTCCACGACCTGGATGGCGCCGCCGAGATCACGCCGCGCCGCGTCACCGGAATCGCCGAGTTCGACCGGGTATGCGGCGGCGGGCTGGTCGGCGGCTCCGCCATTCTGGTCGGCGGCGACCCCGGGATCGGTAAGTCGACCCTGCTCCTGCAAGTCTCGGCGGCGCTCGGCGGCGACGCCCCCTGCGCCTATATCACCGGCGAGGAATCCATCGACCAGGTGAGGCTGCGGGCGTCGCGACTCGACCTCGCCACCGCCCCGGTGCGCCTGGCAACGGCAACCAGCGTGCGCGACATCGTGGCCTCCCTCGACACCGGCGACCCGCCGCCGGCCGCCGTGATCGATTCCATCCAGACCATGTATCTGGACAACCTGGACTCGGCCCCCGGAACGGTGGGTCAGGTGCGGGCCTCGGCCCTGGAGTTGATCCGCCTCGCCAAGCGGCTGGGCACGACCCTGCTGCTGGTCGGCCACGTGACCAAGGAGGGCACCATCGCCGGCCCCCGGGTCCTCGAACACATGGTCGACACGGTGCTCTACTTCGAAGGCGATCGCGGCCATCAGTTCCGCATCCTGAGGGCGGTCAAGAACCGGTTCGGGGCGACCGACGAGATCGGCGTGTTCGAGATGAGCGAGCGTGGCCTGGTCGAGGTTCCCAATCCGTCGGCCCTGTTCCTGGCCGGTCGACGCGACGACGTGACCGGTGCCTCGGTGTTCGCCGGACTGGAGGGCAGCCGTCCGGTGCTGGTCGAGATCCAATCGCTGATCGCGCCGTCGCCGATGTCCACGCCGCGCCGCGCCGCGGTCGGCTGGGACGGCGGACGGCTTTCCATGCTGCTGGCGGTGCTGGAAGCCCGTTGCGGGGTCTCGATGGGCGGCCACGAGGTCTACCTGAACGTGGCCGGAGGACTGCGGATCGGCGAGCCGGCGGCCGATCTGGCGGTCGCCGCCGCGCTCGTGTCGTCGGTCGTCGGACGACCGGCGCCATCCGGCTGCGTGGTGTTCGGCGAGATCGGCCTGGCCGGCGAGGTGCGCGCCGTGGGCCGCCCCGAAACGCGGCTGAAAGAGGCGGCGAAACTGGGATTTACCCGTGCTATCATGCCGCGCTGGACGCGGCGCGACGGGACGCCGGAGCCGGCCGGACTGCGGGTCGACGCCATCGACCACCTGGACGAGTTGCTGCGACTGTTCGAGAATGACCGGGGAGACGAGCCCGGTCCGCGGGCCTAGAGGGAGAGGCGCCATGCAAGACCTGCCCGTCAACATCGTCGACGCCGTGATCGGCGTCGTCCTGCTGCTGTCGGCGATCCTGGCGTTCGGGCGTGGGTTCGTGCACGAGGTGATGTCGATCGCCGGCTGGATCGGCGCCATCTTCGTCACCATCTACGGCCTGCCGGAGGTACGCCCCTACGCGCGCGACGTGATCCCCCAGGAACTGATCGCCGACCTGGTGGCCGGAGCCGGTCTGTTCATCGTCAGTCTGGTGGTGCTGTCGTTGATCACCCGCGCCCTGTCCTCGGGAATCAAGGACAGCGCCCTGAACAGCCTCGACAAGTCGCTCGGCTTTCTGTTCGGGCTGCTGCGCGGCGCGGTTCTGGTCTGCCTGGCCTGGATCGCGTTTGACTGGGCGGTGAGCGAGGACGAGCGCCCGACCTGGGTGACCGAGGCCAAGGCGATTCCGTTGATGGTGGCCGGCTCCGACCTGCTGCGCGATCTGGTGCCCGAGGATCTGGCGAGCAAGAGCCGCCAGGAGGCCGACACGGCGCGCGAGCGGGTCGACCGCGCCCTGGAGGCCGAGCGGGTGCTGCGCGACGTGATGGACCCGCAGCCGACCCCGACCGACGGCGACCCCGATGGCACCTACCACGTCCGCGACCGGCGGGAACTCGAACGCCTGATCCAGAGCAACCAATGACCGGTTTTCACTCCTCCCGCCCAGGATCCCCGATGGCCCCAGCCTCCCCGCTTCCGTTTCCACGCACCCGACCGCAAGAGGAATGCGGCGTTTTCGGCATCTTCGGCCATCCGGACGCCGCCCAACTCACCGCCCTCGGCCTGCACGCCCTGCAACATCGGGGACAGGAAGCGGCGGGAATCGTCACCTACGACGGCCACCACTTCTTCACCCATCGGGCGCTCGGACTGGTCGGCGACCATTTCAACACCCGCGCGGTGATGGATCAGTTGCCCGGAAACGCCGGAATCGGCCACAACCGGTACTCGACCACCGGCGACACCCTGTTGCGAAACGTGCAGCCGATCTTCGCCGATTTCGCGTTCGGCGGCATGGCGATCGCCCACAACGGCAACCTGACCAACGCCCGCGCGGTCCGCAAGACCCTGGTCGCCCGGGGCTGCCTGTTCCAGTCGACCATGGACACCGAGATCATCATCCATCTGGTCGCCACCAGCCTCTATTCGACCGTGGTCGATCGGGTGATCGACGCCCTGCGGCAGCTTGAGGGCGCCTATTCCCTGGTCGCCCTGACCCAGAAGAAGCTGATCGGGGTGCGCGATCCGCTGGGCGTGCGGCCGCTGGTGCTCGGCCGCATGGGCGAGGCGCCGATCCTGTGCTCGGAGACCTGCGCCCTGGACATCATCGGGGCCACCTACATCCGCGACGTGGAACCGGGCGAGATCATCGTCATCGACGACGACGGGCTGCGCAGCATCAAGCCCTTCGCGCCGACCCGGCAGCGATTCTGCGTTTTCGAGTATGTCTACTTCGCGCGCCCGGACAGCGTGGTCGAACGGCGCAACGTCTATGAAATCCGGAAGCGGATCGGCGCCGAGCTGGCCCGCGAGAGCCACGTGGCCGTGGACATGGTGGTGCCGGTGCCGGACAGTGGCGTGCCGGCGGCGCTGGGCTATGCCGAGGAATGCGGCGTGTCGTTCGATCTCGGAATCATCCGCAATCATTACGTGGGCCGCACCTTCATCGAGCCGACCGACAACATCCGCCATTTCGGGGTGCGCCTGAAACACAACGCCAACGCCGGCCATCTGGCGGGCAAGCGGGTGGTCCTGGTCGATGATTCCATCGTGCGGGGCACCACCTCGGTCAAGATCGTCGAGATGGTGCGCTCGGCCGGCGCGACCGAGGTGCACATGCGGATCTCGTCGCCGCCGACCAGCAGCTCCTGTTTTTACGGCATCGACACCCCGGAGGAGGAGGAACTCCTGGCCTCGCGGATGGATGTCGACACGATGGCCCGTTACATCGGCGTCGACAGCCTCGCCTTCCTGTCGCCGGACGGTCTCTATCGGGCGGTCGCCGGAACACCGCGCGACCCCGAGCATCCGCAGTTCTGCGACGCCTGTTTCACGGCCGCCTACCCGACCTCGCTCACCGATTACGACGGCTGCATCCCCGAGCAACTCACCCTGCTCACCGAAAGCCACTGACCCATCCATCCTTCGGTTGGTTTCGCGGCCCGTCCCGGGTTAGGGTCGCGCCCCGAAACGATTCGAGATGACGGAGACCAAGTTCAATGACCGATAGCGCCCCCGCCGGCGGCCGCCTGAGCGGCCGAGTCGCCCTCGTCACCGGCGCCTCGCGAGGCATCGGCCAGGCGATCGCCGAGCGGTTCGCCGACGAGGGCGCCCACCTGGTGCTCGTCGCGCGCACCCAGGGCGCCCTGGAGGAGCTGGACGACGCCCTGCGCGCCAAGGGCCACCCGGCACCGACCCTGGTGCCCCTTGACCTCCGCGCGTTCGATACCATCGACCAGGTGGGCGGCGCGCTGTTCGAGCGGTTCAAGCGGCTCGACATCCTGGTCGGCAATGCCGGCGTGCTCGGCACCCTCACCCCGATGCACCAGATCAAGCCGGAGGACTGGGCCGAGGTCCTGGACATCAACCTGACCGCCAACTACCGGCTACTGCGCGCCATGGACCCGCTGCTGCGGCTGTCGACGGCCGGACGCGCGGTTTTCCTGTCATCGGGCACCACCAAGGAGCCACGCCCCTACTGGGCGGCCTACGGAGTCGCCAAGATGGGCCTTGAGTACATGGTGCGTTCCTATGCCATGGAGGTGGAGAAGGTCAGCGCCATCAAGGCCAACCTGATCGATCCCGGGGCCACCCGCACCCGAATGCGGGCGATCGCCTACCCGGGCGAGGCCCCGCAAAGCCTCAAATCCCCGGAGACGGTGGCCAGCGCCTTCGTCGACCTGGCCGCCGCCGACTGCGCGATCACCGGCCAGGTGGTGCGGCTGGACGATGCCGGCCGGCCAACCGGCGACTCCTGACGCCGCCGCTCACCCGATCCCCAGCAACCGGCGCAGGGCGGCGGCGATCACCCGGGCATCGTCGAGGGCGTCATGCGCCACCACGTCCAGGTCGAGGCCGAGCCGCCCGGCAAGACTCCAACTTGCCACGTGGCGCGGCTCGCCCAGCCGGCCGGAGATCCATGGGCCGGCGTCGACGAACGGCAGATCCGGCGGCGGTAACCCGTTCAAGCGGCAGTTCTCGGCGATCACCTCGTCATCGGTGCCATTGGCCAGCACCATCCGGGCGCCGTCGCAGAACGCCCGGAAGCCGCCGAGCGCATCGACGAACGGACCCCCCTGGCTGTCGACCCGATGCTGGGTCAGTCCGGTCAACTCGATGAAGTAGGCGCTGAGGATGGGATTGCGACTCGGCCGCACCAGGAGAGAGAGCGCTCCGGTTTCACGCAGCCCGTCCGCCGTGTCAAGCCGCACGGCGCCGATCTGAACCACCTCCCGGTGTTCGCCGGGACGCGAGAATCCGGCCGCCAAAGAGCCTTCCCAGGCGGTGTACTCGGTGTCGTAAACGACGAGGGGTCCGGTGCGGGGAAGGTCGATCATGCGGGAATCCGGTCGTGCCGTGGCGTCGCATCATACCCGAGGCGGGCATGCGTTTCGAGACCGCGTCGACGCCCGAACCCGCTCTGGCGGACGGCGTCCGACCGCCCTATGCTACGCGGCCGCGAGCAGGGAGACCGCGCAATGACCGACTCCGGCGACACCCCCGAACCCATCGTCCACGGCGGCGGCCGCGACGCGGCGGCGGCCCGTTACGGGATCGCGGCCGCCGACTGGCTTGACCTGTCGACCGGTATCAACCCCACCCCCTATCCGACCCCTCCGCCCGACCCGGAAGCTTGGCATCGGCTGCCCGACGGCGCGGCGGAAGCGGCCCTGCGCGGGGCCGCCGCGACCTGTTACGAGGCCCCGGAATCGGCGCGGGTGGTCGCGGTGCCGGGCAGTCAGGCGGCCATCCAGTGGCTGCCGCGCCTGCTGCGCGAGCCGGCCGACGTCGCGGTGCGCGGTCCCACCTACGCCGAGCACGCCCGCTGCTGGGCGATGGCCGGGCACCGGGTGCACCAAATCCGGAGCGTGGACGAGGTCCCCGAATTCTGCCGGACCGTGGTCGTGGTCAACCCGAACAACCCGACCGGCCACGTGGAGGTGCCGTCGCGTCTCATGGCGCTGGCCAACGAGGGCCGCACGGTGATCGTCGACGAGGCCTTCGCCGACGAGTTCCCGACCCTGTCCATGACGCCACGGACCAATCATCCGAACGTGATCGTGCTGCGCTCGCTGGGCAAGTTCTTCGGTCTGGCCGGCCTGCGCCTCGGCTTCGTGCTCGGGTCCGGCCGTCTCGTCGATGCGCTGGCCGACGCCATCGGCCCTTGGGCAATTCACGGGCCGGCCCTGGACATCGGCGCGCAGGCGTTGGCCGACGAGGACTGGATCGCCGAAACCCGCTACACGCTCGCCGCCCGGGCCCTGCGCCTCGATCATCTGCTGACGGCCAGCGGGCTTCGGGTGCTGGGCGGCACCAGCCTGTTCCGTCTGGCCGACATCCCCGGCGCGGCCGGCGTCTTCGAACGCCTCTGCGAGCAGGGGCTCCTCGCCCGCAAGTTCCCGGAACACCCGACCTGGCTGCGGTTCGGCCTACCGGGCGGCGACGACGGGTTCGACAGACTCGGCGTCGCCCTGCGGGACGCAGTCGGCCCGCGACCGGCCGATGGTCAAGGGAATTAAACAAAACCAACGATTTTTCGCCACGATGCCCGGTGCTATTATGAATCAGGCGTTGCTCAGGGCGATTCGGTGGAATTCGTGCGCAATGCTTCTCCTTGTAAATCAACTGATTATAAATGGTAAATCAAATGCAGCTTAAAGTCCTGGCTTTCGTTCTCGCGGGCGGAAAGGGTACCCGCCTGTCCCCGTTGACCAGGGACCGCGCGAAACCGGCGGTTCCGTTCGGCGGCAAGTACCGGATCGTCGATTTCGTGCTGTCCAACCTGATCAATTCCGGAATCTACTCGATCTACGTCCTGATCCAATTCCGCAGCCAATCGCTGCTTCAGCACATCGGCGAGGGCTGGCAGTTCGCGGGACCGCTGGGACACCAGTTCATTATCCCGGTTCCGGCCCAGATGCGTTCGAAGGGCGAGACCTGGTATCGCGGCACCGCCGACGCCATCACCCAGAACATCAATCTGATCGAGCAGGCGCAGCCGGACGTTGTGGTGGTGTTCGGGGCAGATCACATTTATCGGATGAATATCCGAGACATGATCAATTTTCACGCGTCGAGAAACGCCGTCGCCACCATCGCGGCCCTTCCGACCGAGAAGAAATACGCCGCCGATTTCGGGGTCATCGAGGCCGACGCCGATGGCCGCGTCATGGGATTCCATGAGAAGAACCCGGATTCGCCGACCATTCCCGGCCGTCCGAACGAGATTTTCGCGTCGATGGGCAACTACGTCTTCAACGCCGACGTGCTTCTGGAGGCCCTGGCGCGCGACGATACGGATTCCAAGAGCTCGCATGATTTCGGGCACGACGTGCTGCCGAAGCTGATCGATTCCGGCCGCCTGTACGCCTACGATTTCGGCGCCAATCAGATCCCCGGCGAACCACCCGAGAAGCCCAACTACTGGCGCGACGTGGGCACCCTGGACGCCTACTACGACGCCCAGATGGACCTGCGATCGGTCGATCCCGCGCTCAACCTCTACAACCGCGAATGGCCGCTGCGCACCGCCAGCTACGCCGATCCGCCGGCCAAGCTGGTGTTCAACGACGAGGGCCGGCGCGGCGAGGCGATCGACAGCATCCTGTCCGGCGGCTGCATCCTGTCCGGCGGTCGGGTCCAGAACTCGGTGCTCGGACGCTACGTGAACGTGCACGCGGGGGCCGAGGTGATGGACAGCGTGGTCCTCGACAATTGCGATATCGGCCGCGACGCCAAGATTCGCCGCGCCATCCTGGGCAAGAACGTGCGCGTCGCGCCGGGCGCCCGGATCGGCTACGACCTGGAGGCCGACGCCAAGTCGCATCACGTGACGCCGAGCGGAATCGTGGTGGTCGACGGCAACCGATCGCCGATTCCGGTCGGCAAGGTGACCGTGGTCGGCCGGCCCAAGGACTGAAAGGCCTGATCCGTCAGGATTTGGGCCGCCAGGCGGCGAGCCGCTGATTGGCCCGCGAGATCTGGAACGCGGTCATTTGGCCGAGGAGCCGCGCGATCGCGCCGTCGAGGTCGTAGCGCGGCGATTCGGCGCGTATCCGCTCGGCCTGGCGGGCCGCCAGGCGATACCACTTGAGGGCCTCGACGTGGTCCGGCTCCAGCCCCCACCCCTCGGCCAGCATGGCGCCGAGCAGGAATTGGGCCACCGGGTGGCCGCGTTCGGCGGCGATCCGGAACCACCGCGTCGCCTCGGCGTAGCTGTGCGGCACCCCGAGGCCGCGAAAGTACATCTGACCGAGCCGGTACTGGGAGTCCAGATGACGCCCGAGGCGGGCCGCCAGGCGGTACCATTCCACCGCCCGGTAGGGGTCCTCGTCGACGCCCTCTCCGGTCTCGTACATCCGACCCAGCCGGTACTGCGCCTCCAGGTGCCCCTGGCGCGCCGCTTCCCGATACCATTTGGCCGCCGCCGCCGGCCGACGGTCAACATCGCGCCCTGCCCGGTAGGCCTCGGCCAATCGGAACTGGTCGCGCGGATCGCCGGTCGCCGCCGCGCGTTGCAACGCCGCCAGACGGCTCGCCGCGCCGACCCCCTGGTCGGTCAGCATTGCCTCGATGTCGTCGAGGCCCGGCACCCCGGCGTTGCGCCATAGCGCGAGACCGATCAGGCCAAGCGCCAGCAGAACCAGAACAAGGAGGGTTCGGAATCGCATCGGCGGTGGCTAGCGCGGCAGATTATGCTCGAACACGCCCATTTTCTGTTCCCGGTTGCCGTAGGGATCGGGCCTGTCGTAGCAGGTCACGTCGCCCAGGGTCCGGTAGCAATAGACGTTGGCGACCGGTCTCGGCTCGTCCTCCTTGCAGTAGGTTCGCCCCAACTCCCAGCGCACGGTCGAGCAGTCCTTGCCGCTGGCCCACGAGATCACGTGATCGGCCACCGTCTTGTCGGTGGTCATCAGCGTTCCGGCCTCCAGGGCGACCATCTGGTTGGTGCAGCCGGCGAGCAGGACGCAGGCCGCGACGAATGACAACGGTGCCGGACGCATGGCGATCCTCCTTGCCGACCATTCTATAGCAACCCGGATGTATCTTGAAATCGGGTAAACGGCTTGATCGGCCGCGTCGGGGCTGGATAATGGGATTCAAACCCACGAACCACTGGAGGCAACCGCATGGCCGTCGAAACCCCGATCTGCGATTTCGGCTGGAAGGCGCCCGACTTCAACCTGCCCGGCATCGACGGGAAGACCTACCGGCTGGCCGACGTGGCCGGCGACAAGGCAACCCTGGTGATGTTCATCTGCAACCACTGCCCCTACGTGAAGGCGGTCATCGACCGCATAGTGCGCGACGTCAAGGAGTTGCAGGAGATGGGCCTGGGTGCCGTCGCCATCATGCCCAACGACACCGTGAACTACCCGGACGACTCGTTCGACAACATGAAGCTATTCGCCGCCCGGCACGGCTTCACGTTCCCTTACCTGATCGACGAGACCCAGGCGGTGGCGCGCGCCTACGACGCCGTCTGCACGCCCGACTTCTTCGGATTCAACGCCGAACTCGGCCTGCAATATCGCGGCCGCCTGGATGCGTCCCGCAAGGAGACGGGGCCGGCCGACGCCAAGCGCGAACTGTTCGAGGCGATGAGTCAGGTGATGGTGACCGGAGCCGGCCCGAGCCAACAGATCCCCAGCATGGGCTGCTCGATCAAGTGGCGCGACGCCGCCTGAGCGGCGGGGATGACAAACCACGGCGGGGCGGCTAAGGTCGCCCCGCTTTTCGTGGAACCGACGAGGACGTGACGTGGCCGACAAGCTCGATCCGGAACAGGAGGTTCTGTTCCGCGAGGTTCAAGAGGACCTGCGCGAGGAACAGCTCGCCAAATTCTGGAAATCCTGGGGCAACTGGATCATCGGCGGCGCGGTCGGCATCGTGGTCGCGGTGGCCGGGGTCCAGGGCTGGCAGAGCTACGACAGCGGACGGCGGTCGGCCGAGGCCGAGCGCCTGACCGCCGCCCTGCAACTGGCCGGCGAGCGGCAGACCGAGGCGGCCCAACGATCACTGGCCGCGATGGTCGACGACTCGGTCGGCTCCTATGCGATGCTGGCCTCCTTCCAGTTGGCGCGCCTGCAAAGCCGGGAAGGCAACCGGGCAGCGGCGGCGGCAACCCTGCGCGATCTGGCCGCCGATGCGTCGCACCCCGACATCTACCGCGACCTGGCCACCTTGCTTTCGGTCCTCAACGAGATGGACGACGGCGACCCCGCGTCCCTCACCCTGCGCTTGGCGCCCCTGACCCAGGGCACCAATCCGTGGCGGTTCAGCGCCCGCGAACTGACCGCCGCGCTGGCCCTGCGGTCCGGCGACACGGCCACGGCGAAGCAGATCTACGAGGCGCTCGCGCGGGAGGCCGGCACGCCGCGCGGTGTCGGCGGCCGGGCGGCCGAAATGCGCGCCCTGCTCGAACACTAGGGAGGCCGCGCGTCATGATCGCCGCACGAGTCCGCCTGACCGCCGCCATCCTCGCCACGAGCCTGCTCGGCGCCTGCGATACCTGGTTCGGAGCCGACGAAGGCGCCCCGCTGCCCGGAGAGCGGGTTTCGGTGTTGATGCATGCCCGCGACCTCGCCCCGGACCCCGACGTCGCGGCGACCGAGATCCTGCTGCCGCCTCCCTCGCTCAACAAGGAATGGCCGCAGTCGGGCGGTTACGCCAACCATGCCATGCACCACACCCAGAGCGCCAACCTGCCGCGTCGCGCCTGGAGCGAGGATATCGGCAGCGGATCGGACGGCACCGAGCGCCTCAACGGCCAACCGGTGATCGCCGACGGGATGGTGTTCACCATCGATTCGGACTCCACGGTTCGCGCCTTCGACGCCGCCGACGGCGACCTGCTTTGGTCGCGCGACCTGACTTCCGACGACGAGGACGACGGCCATATCCCGGGCGGGCTTGCCTATTACCGGGGCGGCCTGTTCGCCACCACCGGGTTCGCCGAGGTGTTCGGCATCAACGCCAGGACCGGCAAGGTATTCTGGCGCCACGACGCGGCGGCGCCGATGCGCGCCGCGCCGGCCGCCCACGCCGGCAAGATCTTCGCGGTCACCCTCGACAACCGGCTGCTCGCCCTCGACGCGACGAACGGCCGGATGATCTGGAACTATCAGGGGCTGGCGGAGGAAGCCGGCCTGCTGGGCTCGGCGACGCCGGCCGTGGATCGGAACATCGTGATCGGCGCCTTTCTGTCCGGCGAGTTGGTCGCCCTGTCGACCGACGGCGGCCGCGAGCTGTGGAACGAATCCCTGGCCCCGCGCGGTCGCCTGGGCATCCTTGCCCGGATGTCCCACATCCGCGGCAATCCGGTGATCGACCGCGACCGGGTGTTCGCGATGAACCACGGCGGGATCTTGATTTCGGTCGACCTGCGCAGCGGACAGAGGGTCTGGGAGCAGGACATCGGCGGCATCAACACCCCCTGGGTGGCCGGCGACTATCTCTATGTGCTGACCGAGGATTCGCAGGTCGTCTGCCTGTCGCGGCGCAACGGCGGCATCCACTGGGTCGCGCCCCTGCCCCGCTACGAGGACCCGGAGGAGCGCGATGGCCTGATCGTCTGGTCGGGACCGCTGCTGGCCAGCGACCGCTTGGTGGTGGCCGGTTCCAATGGAATGGCGCTCACCCTGTCCCCCTACGACGGCCGTCCGCTCGGCCGCCTCGAACTCCCCGACCGGGTCACCATCCCGCCGGCCATCGCCGACGGCACCCTGTATTTCCTGGCCGACGACGCGACCCTGGTCGCCTACCGCTGAGCGGTTCCGCCATGCCCGACCCGTTCACCGTGGCCATCGTCGGCCGCCCCAACGTGGGCAAATCGACCCTGTTCAATCGGCTTGTCGGCAAGCGGCTGGCGTTGGTCGACGACGCCCCGGGCGTCACCCGCGACCGCCGCGAGGGCGAGGGCCGTCTGGCCGACCTGCGGTTCCGGGTGATCGACACCGCCGGCCTGGAGGACGCCGGCGGCGACAGCCTCGCGGCCCGCATGCGCCGGCAGACCGAACGGGCCCTCGACGAAGCCGACGTGGCGCTGTTCCTGATCGATGCGCGGGCCGGCCTGACTCCCCTGGATTC
>JANQIL010000153.1 GCA_028282245.1 Magnetospira sp. | reverse complement strand
TGTCCAGCTTGGTCAGCAACGGAGTGCCGTCCTCCAGGCCGGACCACAGGCCGAGCTGCGGAACCGGATTGCCGGTCAGATTCAGGGAGATGAAGATCGCCGGAATGGTGTAGGCGGTGATCAGCACGCAGTACTGGGCGATCTGGGTATAGGTGATGCCCTTCATGCCGCCCAGAACGGCGTAGATGAACACGATCGCCATGCCGGTGAACAGACCGGTCTCGTAATCCAGCTCAAGGAACCGGGAGAACGCCACGCCGATGCCCTTCATCTGGCCGATCACGTAGGTCAGCGAGGCGATGACCAGACACAACACCGCCACCAGACGCGCCGTCTGCGAGTAATAGCGGTCACCGATGAACTCCGGCACCGTGTACTTGCCGAACTTGCGCAGGTACGGGGCCAGGAGCATGGCCAGCAGCACGTAGCCGCCGGTCCATCCCATCAGGAACAGGGAGGCGTCGTAGCCCATGAAGGCGATGAGGCCGGCCATCGAGATGAACGAGGCCGCCGACATCCAGTCGGCCGCCGTCGCCATGCCGTTGGCGACCGGGTGAATGCCGCGGCCGGCGGCATAGAACTCGCCGGTGGTTCCGGCGCGCGCCCAGATGGCGATGCCGATGTAGAGGGCAAACGTAATGCCCACGACGATAAACGTCAGTGTTTGAAGGTCCATTGTTTCGCGCCCTCCCCTTAATCTTCGTGCACGTCGAATTCGCGATCCAATCTATTCATCAGGAACGCGTAAACGAAGATCAGCACCAGGAAGACGAACATCGACCCCTGTTGAGCGAACCAGAAACCAAGATCGGTGCCCCCGATGGAAATGCCTTCCAGGAGCGGCCGGAACAGGATCCCGAAGCCAAAGGAAACGAGCGCCCAAATGGTCAAGAGTATGATCATCAGGGTCAGATTACGTTTCCAGTACATCTGTCCTGCAGTTGAGTTTTCAGGCATGAAACGTCTTGCCTCCCTCTTAAAGGTATGGTCGCGTCACACGTATGCGGCGCAACACGAAAAACGCCAAACATTCCCCTCCCCTCGTGCTCGCCCCGCCATACCAACCCACGGGCTTTGCCGTGTTCGTCATCGGCACGGAGCATTTGCTCAAGAGGCATCCTGCTGCATAGCAAATTCGCCGAGCCGGTAAAACGGAAAATGTTCAATTCATGGCAATAATCGGGGAAATTTAGATATTTATTACGTCGGCGACGGTTTCC
The DNA here is from genome assembly GCA_028282245.1 of Magnetospira sp. GTDB lineage: Bacteria > Pseudomonadota > Alphaproteobacteria > Rhodospirillales > Magnetospiraceae > JANQGL01. The sequence goes on along the minus strand of JANQIL010000153.1, from coordinate 23,901 downwards.
GGCCGACGCGCGGGCCACCGGGGAGGGTTTTTTGACCGGATTGAATGCGCCTATATATTAGAAAAATAAGAAGTTGAACGGACGCGCCATGAAGCCGCCGTGATTGGCGTCGTTTTTACTGCACTGCAACATTTTCGCTTGGGGCGGGCCGTGCCGCATTGCGGCATGGGCGCGGGCGGGCTCGCCACCGGCCGGCATTCGAAAAACTAAAAATAATACAATTTAAAAAAGTTTTTTTTCGCCCGACAACATAAGGCGGTTTTTATCCGTCCGCCGACGGTTCGACACGGCCCCGCGTCCAGGCGGGCTTATCCGCCGCCGCCGAGCCCGTGCGGCGCCGGGGCGCGATAGGTGATGCGGCGCAACAGGGCGCGGTAGCGCTCCTTCTGGTCCGCCCCATAGATCGGGCTTTCGTGGTCGTCGAACAGGTGGTCGATTCGCGCCCAGTCGGCGGCCGTCAGTTTTTCCATCGCCAGGGGCAGAAGCTCCGTCTCCTCGAGGGTGGTGTGCGCCCGGCCAAGCCGGAGGTATGATTCCGCGACCCGGACAAATCGTTCCACCGCTTCCGGTTCGCCCGCCGCCGCCGCCCGATGGGCATCCTCCAGACGCTCCCGGATGTTCTCCTCCGAGCGGTGTTCGGCCTCCAGCCGCTGCAACAGCGCCGCCGCCTCCGGCACCCGCTCGCGCAGCGGGGTGAACAGACTCTGCTCCTCCTTGGGATGGTGATAGATGCCGATGTAGGAAGCGATGTAGTCGAGGATGAGGCGGAACAGTTCGGCGTCGAAATCCATCCGGCCGGCCTCCAGGTCGTTGACCAGTTCGCCGAACAGGTGGGTCACGGTATGGAAGCTCAGGTGCTCCGACCTGATCACCGCCACCGCGCGCGGCTCCTCGGTTCCGCCCGGACGCGCGACCCGCAAACCCTCCAGCTCGCGCCACATCTCGACGTCGCGCCGATGGGTCCAGACCTGCGGATCGCGGATTCCCAGGGCCTCCTCGTAGGCCCGGGCGACGTTGAACGGCAGGCAGTGATCGAACAGGAACGATGTGCCGTAGGCCGGCTCCAGGCGCTCGCGCGCCGCCCGGTAGACGCTCGGCAGGTCGTCGCCGCGCGCCACCCCGGCGTGAATCACCTCCAGCAACGTCTCCAGGTAGCCCCGGGTCGCCGCCAGCACGTCGCCGACCGCCGAACCGGCCACCGGCAAGCCGCGTCCCGGCACCAGCACGCGCGGCCTCAGATCGACCAGACGATCCAGGGTCGCCAGCCAGTCGGCCAGATAGGCATCGCCGGTATAGGGCGATACCCGGTTGCCGACCAGATCGCCGGTGAACAGCACCCCGGCGTCCGGCAACCAGACGACGCCGTCGCCCCGGGTATGGCCACGTCCCGGATGGCGGACCTCGATCTCGCGCGGCGGCAGGCGCAGGGTGAGGCGGTCGTCGAACGCCAGACTCGGCCGCACCAGACCGGGGATTTCGCCACCGTCGGCGAACAGACGCGGGAAGCGCTCCCGTTCCGAGGCGAAATTGGCCTCGCCGCGCTCCTCGATCAACTCCAGGGTACCCCGCGCGGCGATCACCTCGGCGGCGGCCAGGGCCGGCGCGCCCAGCACCCGCACCGCGTGATGATGGGTCAGGACCAGATAGCGCACCGGACGCGGCGTCACCCGCCCGATGGCGTCGCGCAGGGCACGCGTCTTGGTCGGCGTCGCCTGGGCATCGACCACGGCGACCGCGTCGCGGCCGACGATCACGCCGCTGTTGGGGTCGCCCTCGGCCACGTAGACGTAGACGTCCGGAGCCACCTGATGCAGGGCCGCCGGGCGGTCCCGGTGATCATCGCGCGACGCGAAGCTGCGGGCCATGGCATTCACCTCCCGTGACGTCAGATACCCAGATAGGCCTGCCGGACCTGATCGTCGGCCAGCAGGTCGGCGCCGTTGCCGGTCAGGGCAATGCGCCCGGTCTCCAGAACATAGCCCCGATCGGCGATGCCGAGCGCCGCGTAGGCGTTCTGCTCGACCAGCAGGATGGTCGTGCCCCCGGCCTTCAACTCCTTGATAATATTGAATATTTCCGTCACCAGGACGGGCGCCAGACCCATGCTGGGCTCGTCCAGCAGCAACAGGCGGGGCTTCGACATCAGGGCGCGCGCGATGGCCAGCATCTGCTGCTGGCCGCCGGACAGGGTGCCGGCCGGCTGCCTTCGTTTCTCGCGCAGGATCGGAAAGGTATCGTACATGCGCTCGATCCCGGCCGCCACCGCCGCCCGGTCGCGCCGCGCGTAGGCACCGAGCCGCAGGTTGTCCTCGACCGCCAGCGGACCGAACATCTGCCGTCCCTCCGGCACCTGGGCGATGCCCATGCGGACCCGGCGCGGCGCCGCCAGGCGGGTGATGTCCCGGCCCTCGAAACGGATCGTGCCGCCGCTCGCCGGATGCAGGCCGGAGATGCCGCGCAGCAGGGTCGTCTTGCCGGCCCCGTTGCCGCCGACCAGGGCGACCAGTTCGCCCTCCCGCACCTCCAGGTCGACCCCGTGCAGGGCCTGGATGCGGCCATAATGGCTGCTCAGGGAATCGACCCGCAGCATCAGCCCTGCCCTCCCAGGTAGGCGGCGATGACCTCCGGGTCCTCCCGCACCTCGGCCGGCCGGCCCTCGGTGAGCTTGCGTCCATAGTCGAGCACCAGCACGTGGTCGGAAATCTCCATCACCATCCGCATGTCGTGCTCGACCAGCACCACGGTCACTCCCTGCTCGGCCACCTTGTGGATCACATTATCGATCTCCCGGCTCTCGGTCGGATTGAGGCCGGCCGCCGGCTCGTCGAGCAGCAGCATCTTGGGCCTCGCCGCGAGGGCGCGGGCGATCTCCAGGCGCTTGAGGGCACCGTAGGGCATGGCGTCGGCCGACGCGCCGATGAAGTCGTCGAGCCCCACGAAGCGCATCAGGCGGGCCGCCTCGTCGCCGAGCGCGGCATCGGCGCGGCGGATACGCGGCAGCCCGAGCAGGGCCGCGAGGAATCCGCGGTCGAGGTGCAGATGGGCCCCCACCATCACGTTCTCCAGGGCCGTCATGTTGAAGAATACCTGGAGGTTCTGAAAGGTGCGCGACATGCCGCGCGCCGCCAGATCGGACGGGCGGCGGCCGGTGACGTCGACGCCGTCGAACCAAATGCGCCCGGCGCTCGGCGTGTAGACGCCGGTGATCAGGTTGAACAGGGTGGTCTTGCCGGCCCCGTTGGGGCCGATGATCGAATGAATGGTGCCCGGATGAATCGCGAAGCCGAGGTCGGCGATCGCGTGCACGCCGCCGAACTCCTTGCACAGACCGTCGACCCGCAAAAGGCTCATCGCCGCCTCCGCCAACGCAGGCCGGCGAGGGTCGGAAGCAGACCCCTGGGCATGAAGATCATCACCCCCATCAGGATCAGACCGAAAATCAGGTGCTCGTAGTCCTCCAGGACCGTGAGCGCCTGCGGCAGCAGGGTCAGGATCGCCGCCCCGACCACCGCCCCGAACGTCGACGCCATGCCGCCCAGAACCACCATCACCACGAACTCGATGGAGTTGAAGAAGCTGGCGATGTTCGGCGTGATGAACATCCCGTAGAACGCCGACAGCGAACCGACCAGACTGGCGAGCACCGCCGACACGGTGAAGATCAGCACCTTGTAGTGGGTGGTGTCGACGCCCACCACCTCGGCCGCCACCTCGGAACCGTGCACCGCCCGCAAGGCCCGGCCGACCGGCGACCCGATCAGATTGAGGGCCAGCCACACGCTGATCCACAGGAAGCCGCCGACCAGCCAGTACCATTGCCGTTCGTCGGACGGTTCCCACCCGAACGCCGAGAACGGCGGCACCAGCATGCCATCCGGTCCGCCGGTGATCTGATCCTCGATGTTGAGCACGATGGCAATGATGATGCCGAGGCCAAGCGTCGCCATCGCCAGGTAGTGGCCCTGGAGGCGCAGGATCGGCCGCGCCACCACGAAGGCCAGCAGCCCGGTCCCGATCGACGCCGCGCCGACGGCGGCCAGCGGATCCCAGCCATGGCTGGCGGTCAGCACTCCGGCCCCGTAGGCGCCCAGGCCGACGAAGGCGGCATGGCCCAGGCTGATCTGCCCGGCATAGCCGATCAGCAGGTTGAGGCCGACGCAGACGATGGCGTTGAAGCCGATGGTGATCGCGATCTCGAAATGGAACGCATTGTCCAGAACCAGCGGCAGCAGGGCGATCACCGCCGCCAGGATCGCGAGGCCGCCGGTTTTCGGACGCAGCAGGAACCGCATCTCACACCCGCTCCGTGCCGCGCCGCCCGAACAGGCCGCTCGGCCGCACGAACAGCACCAGCAGAATCAGCACGAAGGCGATGGCGTCCTTGTATTCGGAGCTGATGTAGCCGGCCCCCATCGCCTCGGCGATGCCGACGATCAGGCCGCCGACCACCGCGCCGAGGCCGTTGCCGAGGCCGCCCAGGATCGCCGCCGCGAAGCCCTTGAGCCCCAGCATGATGCCGATCTCGAAATGGGTGAAGGTGATCGGGGCGACCAGGATGCCGGCCACCGCGCCCAGCGCGCCGGACAGTCCGAAGCTCAGAAACAGAACGAATTTGACATTGATTCCAACAAGCTGCGCCGCGTCCCGGTTATAGGACGCGGCCAGGATGGCCTTGCCCAGAAGGGTCCGGTTGAAGAACCCGAACAGGGCCACGACAACCGCCGCAGAAACCCCCAGCACCCACAGACTCTGGGGCAGCAGGGTCGCGCCCAGCACCTGTAGCGGCACATCGCCGGAAAACGACGGCAGGGCGTGGAACTGCTTGCCCCACACCAATTGCGCCACCCCCCGAAGGGCGATCGAGGCCCCGATGGTGATGATGATCAGGGTCACCACCGAGGCGCCCCGCGCCGGCTCGACCGCGAACTTCTCCAACAACAGGCCGGCGGTCGCGGCGAGCAGGATCGCCGCCAGCATGGCCAGCGGCATCGGCGCTCCGGCGCCGAGCAGGGCGACCGTGGCCATGCCGCCGATCATCACGAATTCGCCCTGGGCGAAATTGATCACGTGGGAGGCGTTGAAGATGATCGCGAACCCGAGCGCCACCAGGGCATAGGTCGCCCCCAGCGTGACACCGGAGAACAGAAACTGAAGAAATTCCGACAGCATCGCGCCCCCCGCCGCGCCCAGACGTGGGGAAAATGCCCGCCAAGCGCCCGGATTGCAACAGGAAAGGCGGCCCGCCCGGGGCACCCGCGCCGCACGCGCGAGGTGCCTCCGACACCCTCGCGCGCCGTTCTCATGGCCGGGGCCGAACCGTCGTTCGAAATCCCGACCTGAGCCCCTTCTTCCATCCGTTCAGAAGTAGAGCCCGACTGATGCCGCCCGCCCATGTCAAGGCCTTGTAACCACCGACAATAACAACCCACCACCCCGGAAAAGGCGCTTTCGGTTGCCGCCCGAAGCGCCTTCAAAAACCCGATGGATCGGTTTACAGTCCTGGCTCTTTTTTCAGGGCGGTCGATCCCGTTCATCGACCATTCGGAGACTGCGGCGATGCTCGACAAAACCTATCGGCCGGACACGGTCGAACAAAAACTCTACGAGGCCTGGGAGGCGGATGGCGCGTTCCGCTGCAACCAGGTGCATGGCATGGAAGGCGCCAACGGCGCGCCCTACGCCATCGTCATTCCGCCGCCCAACGTGACCGGCTCCCTGCACATGGGCCATGCCCTCAACAACACCTTGCAGGATATCCTGATTCGCTATCACCGGATGAAGGGCGGCGATGTCCTGTGGCAGCCGGGCACCGATCATGCCGGAATCGCCACCCAGATGGTGGTCGAGCGGCGGATGGAGAAGGACGGCGTGACCCGCCACGACCTCGGTCGCGACGCCTTCATCAAGCGGATCTGGGAGTGGAAGGCGGAGTCCGGCGGCACCATCACGTCGCAGCTTCGCCGCCTCGGCGCCTCCTGCGACTGGGGCCGCGAGCGGTTCACCATGGACGACGGCCTGTCGGACGCGGTGCGCCGGGTGTTCGTGCGGCTTTTCAAGGAGGACCTGATCTACCGCGACAAGCGGCTGGTCAACTGGGACCCGCTCCTGCACACCGCGATCTCCGACCTGGAGGTGGAGCAGCGCGAGACCGCCGGCAAGATGTGGTACTTCCGCTATCCCCTGGCCGACGATCCGGAGCGCTTCATCGTGGTCGGCACCACGCGACCGGAAACCATGCTCGGCGACACCGCGGTCGCCGTCCATCCGGAGGACGCGCGGTACGCCGATCTGGTCGGCCAAGACGTGATGCTGCCGATCGTCAATCGCCGCATTCCCATCGTGACCGACGACTACGCCGACCCGGAAAAGGGCTCGGGCGCCGTGAAGATCACCCCGGCCCACGATTTCAACGATTTCGAGGTGGGCAAGCGGGGGCGTCTGAAGGTCATCAACGTGCTCGATCGCGAGGCGCGCATCCGCGCCGACGCCATCGAGGTGTGGCGGTGGGCGGAGACGGAGACCGGCGCCATGATGGTGGCCCCCGAGACCGGCCCCGACGGCGCGCAGGAGACCGAGACCCTGCCCGACCACCTGCGGGGCCTCGACCGCTTCGAGGCGCGCGACGTGGTGGTCAAGGATTTCGAGCGGCTGGGCCTGTTGGACCGGATCGAGGACAATCCGATGACGGTCCCCTACGGCGACCGCTCCGGGGTGGTCATCGAGCCGCTGCTGACCGATCAGTGGTTCGTGCGCGCCGAGGTGCTGGCCAAGCCGGCCATCGAGGCGGTGGAGGCCGGGCGCACCGTGTTCGTGCCGAAATCCTGGGAGAAGACCTATTTCGAATGGATGCGCAATATCCAGCCCTGGTGCATCTCGCGCCAGATCTGGTGGGGGCATCGGATTCCGGCCTGGTTCGGGCCAGACGGTCATATCTTCGTCGAGCTGACCGAGGAGGAGGCGCGGACGGCCGCCGAGACGCATTACGGCCGGCCGGCCGAACTGGTTCGCGAGACCGACGTGCTGGACACCTGGTTCTCGTCCGCCCTGTGGCCGTTCTCGACCCTGGGCTGGCCCGAGGAGACGCCGGAACTGGCCAAGTTCTATCCCACCGATACCCTGGTCACCGCGTTCGACATCATCTTTTTCTGGGTCGCCCGGATGATGATGTTCGGCCTTCACTTCATGAAGGAGGTGCCGTTCCGCACCGTCTACATCCATGCCCTGGTGCGCGACGAGAAGGGCCAGAAGATGTCCAAGTCGAAGGGCAACGTGATCGACCCGCTGGTTCTCGTCGACGAGTACGGCGCCGACGCCCTGCGCTTCACCCTGACCGCCCTGGCCGCCCAGGGACGCGACATCAAGCTCTCGAAAAACCGGGTCGAGGGCTATCGCAACTTCTGCACCAAGCTCTGGAACGCGGCCCGCTTCTGCGAGATGAACGACTGCCGCTCGGTGGACGGGTTCGATCCGGCGTCCAACGCCATGACCCTGAACCGCTGGATCGTCGGCAAGCTCGCCGAATGCGCCGCCGACGTGGAACGCGCCCTGGCCGACTACAAGTTCAACGACGCGGCGGGCGCGCTGTACCAGTTCACCTGGGGCACCTTCTGCGACTGGCACCTGGAGTTCGCCAAGCCGTTGCTGTCCGGCGACGATCCGGCGGCGCGCGACGAAACCCGCGCCACCACCGCCTGGGTGTTCGACCGGTTGCTGCACCTATTGCACCCGATCATGCCGTTCATCACCGAGGAACTGTGGCGCCAGATCGCCGACGGCCGGCCCCACGACCTGATCCTCGGCCATTGGCCGCACTTCGGAGAGGATCTGATCGACGCCGACGCGGCGGCGGAGATGGACTGGCTGGTGCGCCTGATCTCGACCATTCGCGCGGTGCGTTCCGAAATGAACGTGCCGCCGGCCGCGAAAATCGACGCCCTGTTGCGCAATGCCGAACCGGCCACCGTGGCGCGCCTGGATACCCATCGCGAGCTGATCCTGCGTCTGGCCCGGCTGTCGGATGTCGCGCCGCTCGACGGCGAGGTGCCGGCCGGGTCGGTGCAGGCGGTGCTCGACGAGGCGACGGTGGTGCTGCCGATCGCCGAGGTGATCGATCTGGCGCGGGAGAAAACCCGCCTGGAGAAGGAAATCGGCAAGCTGGACGGCGAGGTCGCCAGGGCCGACAGGAAGCTGACCAATCCGGGGTTTCTCGCCAAGGCTCCCGAAGAAGTGGTGGAAACCGAGAGGGAACGCCGCGACGAGGCCCGGACGGCGCGCGGCAAGCTGGCCGAGGCGCTGGAAATGCTGAACGCGGCGCTTTAGGGAGCGAAAACACATGCCGCACATTCCCTTTCACGAACCCGAGCCGGGCGGCCTGCCCGATCTCGCCGATCTGGAGCGGGCGCGTCTCGACGTCCTGATGGCGACGGCCCGCGACACCTACGGCGGCCTGGCGCTGCGGTTCGGCGATCGGCTGTCGCGGCGTTGGATCGAGACGGCGGAGAACCCCTATGCGGCGGAGATCGCGGCGGTGGCGCGCACGGTGGGCGAGCCGGGAACCTGGCTGTTGAATCTCAGCTACGAGTGGACCTGCACGGCGGCCGCGACCTCCGATCCGGAGGCCGCGACGCCGCGCCTGCTGCGCACCCTGGACTGGCTCTATGCCGGTCTCGGGTCGACCATGCTGGTGGTCCGTCAGCACGGGCCGGCGGGGGATTTCCTGTCACTCACCTGGCCCGGTTTCGTCGGCACCCTGACGGCCATGGCGCCGGGGCGATTCGCGGTTGCCCTCAATCAGCCGCCGATGACCCGGCGCAGCGGCCTCAGGTCGCTCGACTGGATTCTCGACCGCCTGGCCGTGGGACGCAGCCGGGCCCTGCCGCCCAGCCACCTTCTCCGCCAGGTCTGCGAGACCTGCGACGATTTTGACGCCGCCCGCCGGATGTTGAGCCAGACCCCGGTCTGCCTGCCGGTGTTCTACACCCTGGTCGGCGCGGCGCCGGGCGAGGGCTGCGTGATCGAGCGCATGCCGTCCGAGGCGGCAATGATGCCGTTTCCCTCGGCGGTGGCCAACCATTACGTGGCGATGCCGAGAACCGGCCACGGGCGCGGCTGGGACAGCCCCGGACGACTGGCCCGTATGGAGTCGCTCATGGCGACGGCGGACAACAACTTCGACTGGGTCGCGCCGCCGATCCTCAACAAGGCGACGCGGCTGTCGGTGATCGCCAATCCGGGGGCCGGCACCCTGCTCGCCCAGGGCTGGGAGGACATGGCGCCGGCCACCGAGGTATTCCGGCTGTAGGCGACGGCCTCACAGCCCGTAGGCGGCGGCCATCTCCGGATCCTTGGCGGCCACCAAGCGGGCCAGGTCGACCATCACCTTGGCCTGTTTCCAGGTGGCGTCGTCCTGCATCTTGCCGTCGATCATCACCGCGCCGCTGCCGTCCGGCATCGCCTCCAGGATGCGCAGGGCGAACTTGACCTCGTTCACGTCGGGACTGAAAACCCGCTTGGCGGTATCGATCTGCTTGGGATGCAGCGACCAGGCACCGACGCAACCGAGCAGGAAGGCGTTGCGGAACTGCGCCTCGCAGGCCGCGTCGTCGGAAAAGTCCCCAAACGGGCCATAGAAGGCCTTGATGTCGTTGGCCACGCAGGCATCGACCATGCGGGCCACCGTGAAGTGCCACAGGTCCTGCTGAAACAGGGTGCGCGCCGCGCCATCTTCCCTGGCGTCCTCCAGCACCCCGTAGAACGGATGCCCGCCACCGACCCGGGTGGTCTTCATGCGGCGGGACGCCGCGAGGTCGGCCGGGCCGAGGCTCATGCCGTGCATGCGCGGGCTGGCCGCCGCGATGGCGCTCACGTTCTCGACTCCCAGCGCGGTCTCCAGGATAGCATGGATCATGATCGGCTTGGTCACCCCGTGCCGGGCCTCCAACTGGGCCAGCAGTTGATCCACGTAGTGGATGTCCCAGGGGCCTTCCACCTTGGGCAGCATCAGCACGTCCAGCTTGTCGCCGACCGCCGCCACGATCTCCATCACGTCGTCCAGGAACCACGGGCTGTTCAGGCAGTTGACCCGGGTCCACAGGCCGGTGGCTCCGAAGTCGGTGGCCTTGGCCGCCTCGATGAAGCCGGTCCGCGCCGCCTCCTTGGCGTCGATCGGAATGGCGTCCTCAAGATTGCCGAGCAGCACGTCCACCTGCTTGGCGATATCGGGCACCTTGGCCCGCATCTTCTCCACGTGCGGCGGGAAGAAGTGAATCATCCGCTCCAGCGCCACCGGCGGCTCGCGGAACGGCGCCGGGGCGCCGATGGCCAGGGGCTCGAAAAACTCGCGGGGCAGCTTGTTCATGACGTCACCTTTCAATGGCTTTCATACCGGCCAGCCCGTGGCGGGGCTCGCCCTGGGTCCCTCGGATGCGTTCGCCCGGCGATCGATCGGGTCTTCCCCGGATCGGCCGGTCTCAGGTGCGACGGGCCAGCAGGTCCGCCTTGCGCACCGTCGCCTCGGCCTGACGGATCGAGGCGATGTCGATCATCTTGCCGTCCAGCGCCACCGCTCCGGCGCCGTCCCGCTCGGCCGCCGCCATCGCGTCCAGGACGCGGCGGGCCTGGCCGATCTCGGCCTCCGACGGACCGAACAGGGCGTTGGCCATCTCCACCTGCGACGGATGGATCACCATCTTGCCCTCGCAGCCGAGGGTGCGGGCACGCTTGGCGGCGGCGGTCCAGCCGTCCGGGTCCTTGATGTCGGCGAACGGTCCATCGACCGGTCGCAGCCCGTGAGCGCGCGCGGCGGCAACGATGGTCGCCAGGGCGAAATGCCACATGTCGCCCCAGTGAGTCGCCCGCGACCCGCCATCGGGGTCGGTCAGCACGTGGTAGTCCGGGTTCGGGCCCCCTATGCCGTCGATGCGGGCGCCGCTGTAGGCGGCGTAGTCGGCCGAACCGAACAGGATCGCCTCGTTGCGCGGGCTGGCGGCGGCGATGGCGTCGATGTTGCGCAGGCCGAGCGGCGTTTCGATCAGCAGTTCGATGCCGATCCGCTTGGCGTACCCCTTGGCGGTCTCGATCTGGGTCAGCAGCATGTCCACCGCGTAGACGTCGGCCGCCGCGCCCACCTTGGGAATCAGCACCAAGTCGAGCCGCCGACCCGCCTGTTCGGCCAGCTCGATCAGGTCGCGGTACATGTAGGGGGTGTCCAGGCCGTTGATGCGCACCGAGACCGTCTTGTCGCCCAGATCCAGGTCGTTGAGGGCGGCGATCACGTTTTTCCGCGCCTGCTCCTTCTGGTCCAAGGCCACCGAGTCCTCAAGGTCGAAGAAGATGGCGTCGGCGGCGCTGCCCGGCACCTTGTCGATGAAGCGGGGGTTGGAGCCCGGCACCGCGAGGACGCTACGGGTCAGACGAACGGGACGGGTCGGAACCTGGGTGAAGCTCATCGGGTCGCCTCCGGTCAGGCGCGGCGCGGCATCAGGACGGTATAGTCGAAATCGAGCAGCACCGCCGGATCGTACTTGCCGGCATCGTCCTTGTAGGGGAAATCGGCGCAGGCCCGATCCTTGGCGGCCACCATGCGCAGGCGCAGGGCGCCGATGTCGCCGCGTCCCGGCAGGGCCGATTTCTCCACCACCTCCGACCACGCATAGACGGTGTCGCCGGCGAAGGTGGGGGCCACGTGGCGACCGCCGTTGATCGCCGCCACCTTGAAGGTATTGCCGAGCCCGTTGAACGAGAACGAGCGGGCGAGGCTGATGACATGGCCGCCGTAGACGATGCGCCGGCCGAACCGGCCGTCCTTCTCGGTGTGCTGGTTGAAATGCACCTTGGCGGTGTTCTGGTACAGCCGGGTCGCCGTCATGTGATCGGCGTCCTCGACCGTCATCGCGTCCACGTGGTCGATCCGCTCGCCGGCCTCGTAATCGTCCCAGAAATGCGGGCTGCCGGCCAGATCGGCGTTGTAGCGCGAGAAGTCCAGCCCATCCGGCACCACAAGGTCGGCCTCGGCCACCCGGTCGGCCAAGTCGGGGACCACCGGGTCGGGCGCCGGGGACTCGGGATCGCGCTTGCGCACCATCACCCAGCGCACGTAGTCGAGGACCGTCTGGCCGTTCTGGTTGGTGCCCACCGAGCGCACGTAGACGGTGCCGGTCTGGCGATTGGAGTTCTCCCGCAGGCCGATCACCTCGGACTGCGTGGCGAGGCTGTCGCCCGGATAGACCGGGACGCCGAATCGGCCCTGGGCGTAGCCGAGGTTGGCGATCGCGTTCAGCGACACGTCGGGCACCGTCTTGCCGAACACCATGTGGAAGGTCAGGAAGTCGTCGACCGGAGCGCGCGGGTAGCCCATCGCCTGGGCGAAGGCGTCCGACGAATGGGCCGCGAACCGCATCCCGTAGAGAGCCGTGTAAAGCGACACGTCGCCCACCGTGACGGTGCGCGGCGTGGCGTGGACGATGGTCTGGCCGATCCGGAAATCCTCGAAGAAATTGCCGGGATTGGTCTTGCTGGTCATTGTTGTCACTCCTTCGAGGAAACGAACGGATCGTCGGGCAGGTCGCCGGCGTCGCGACCCAGGAACAGCCGCGCCTCGCGCTTGCTTTCGAAAACGTGCGAGCCAATGCCCCGGTCCGGGAGGGTGCCTCCGAACTTCATGCGCATGAAGGCGCTGGTGGCGTAGCGGGTGACGCTCGCGTAGTGGGCCTCGCGCATTTCCCTGGCCATCTCGGCGAAGGCGTCCTTCACGTCCTCGTTGATGCGGAACGAATCGTAGTTGACGACCACGGCGACCTTCTTGCCGATCGGCTCGCAGGCGTCGAGCAGGGCGTGGCGCATGGCCTCGACATCGTTGAGGGTGCGGACATGCAGGGCTTCGTAATTGAGAAACAGAATGTTGCGCCGACCGTCATAGCTGATGCGTTCCGGCAGATCCAGGTTGAGCAGGATGGCTTCCAGGTTCATCGGCTCGTCGTCGAAGATCCGGGGGTCCATCAGGATCGGATCGGTGATCGTCGGCTCGAAGTCCATGTGCGCCAGAATGTCGTTCTTGATGTCGATGCCGGGCGCCACCTCGATCAGTTCCAGGCCGTCGCCGGTGCGCTGGAAGACGCACCGCTCGGTCATGTAGTAGACCGGTTGCCGTCGCCCGTGCGCGTAGTCGCCGCTGAACGTCACCTGCTGGACCGATTTCACGAACTTTCGGTTGCGCCCCTCCTTGAGAATATGCACCTGACCGTTCTCGACCGCGATCTCCAGGCCACCGGCGGTGAAGGTGCCGGCGAACACCATCACGCGGGCGTTCTGGCTGATGTTGATGAAGCCGCCGCAGCCAATCAGGCGGTCGCCGAACCGGCTGACGTTGACGTTGCCCTTCTCGTCGCACTCGGCCATGCCAAGGCAGGCCATGTCCAGTCCGCCGCCGTCGTAGAAATCGAACTGCTGGTTCTGATCGACCACCGCGTCGATGTTGACCCCGGCCCCGAAGTCCGGACCGCTGGCCAGCACCCCGCCCACGGTGCCCGATTCCGCGGTGAGGGTGATGTAATCGAGAATGTTCTCGTCGCGCGCCACCTCGGCCACCCCTTCCGGCACCCCGACGCCCAGGTTGACGATGCCGTTGGGCGGCAACTCGAAGGCGGCCCGGCGGGCGATGATCTTGCGGGCCGACATGGGCATCGGCTCCATGGTCTCCAGGGGCACCCGGATCGCTCCGGCGTAGGCCGGATTGTAGCGGGTGGCGTAGCTCTGCCAGTGATTCTCCGGGTCGGCCTTGACGATACAGTCGACCAGGATGCCGGGGATATGCACCTGACGCGGATTCAGCGATCCACGCTCGGCGATCCGCTCGACCTGCACGATCACGATGCCGTTGCTGTTCTTGGCGGCCATCGCCTGGGCCAGGGTGTCCAGGGTCATGGACTCCCGCTCCATGGTGATGTTGCCCATGGTGTCGGCGGTGGTGCCGCGGATCAGCGCCACGCTGACCGGCGCCACCTTGTAGAACAGCCATTCCTCGTCGTCGACCTCGACCAGGCGCACGATGTCCTTCTTGGTGATCTCGTTGATCCGGCCGCCTTCCAGGCGCGGGTCGACATAGGTATGCATGCCGACCTTCGAGAAGGTGCCAGGCTTGCCGCTGGCCAGGTTGCGGTAAAGCTGCGAGATAATGCCCTGCGGCAGGTTGTAGCCCTGGATCTTGTTTTCCAGGGCCAGCTTGGTGACCTTGGGCATGCGGCCCCAGTTGCCGGACACCGCGCGGCGCAGCATCCCCTCGTGGCCCAGGCGGTTGAGTCCACGATCCTTGCCGTCGGCCTGTCCGGCGGCCGAGAACAGGGTCAGGTTGCGCGGCGAGCCGGTCTCCAGGAACCGCTTCTCCAGCGCGATCAGCAGCTCCTCGGGGATGCCGCTCTGCACGAAACCGTTGCAGCAGATGGTGTCGCCGTCGTGCACCAGGGCCACGGCCTGCTCGGCCGAGACGATCTTGCTTCGTTTGGGTCTTCCGGCCATGCCCAGGTCTCCCGATCAGCCGAAGTTGGCGGTTGCGGTCATCGTGGCGCCGCCATCCGGCCCCTGCGCCTCGAGGGTGACGGCGCCGCCGTCGGGCTGCGCGAGCAACCGGAACGGCGCCAGATCGAACAGGGGCGCCCGGCCCCGGAACGAGAATCCGGTCAGCCGGCGCGGGTCTCCGTCGCGCGCCAGATTCAGAAGCAGCAGGGCGGTTAGGGGACCGTGCACGACCAGCCCCGGATAGCCTTCCTCGCTGGTCGCGTAGGGGCGGTCGTAGTGGATTCGATGGGCATTGAAGGTCAGCGCGGAAAACCGGAACAGCAGTCGCGGGTCGGGAACGACGATTCGCGTCCGGGCGCCCTCGGGCGCCGCCGGCCAGGCATCGAGCACCTTGGGCGCGGCCAGCGCGGCGCCGGGCTCGCGGTAGACGATGTCCTGCTCCTCCTCGATGCACAGGCGGGCATCCTGGACGATCCGATAGCGCACGGTGACGAATACCAGGCGGCCGCTGCCGCCGGACTTCTCGGTGACGTTCAGGATTTCGCCCTGCCGCGAGGCCGGACGGCCAAGGACGGCGGGATCGTGGAAGCTCACGCGGGCACCGGCGAACATCCGGCGCGGCAGGTCGACCGGCGGCAGGAATCCACCCTTGCGGGGATGGCCGTCGGTGCCCAGCTCGGACTGCGCGGCGCGCGGCAGGAAATGGAACCAATGCCACAGCGGCGGCAATGGATCGCCGTCGCCGGGCGTTTCGTAACCGTCCAGCATCGCGGCCACCTTCGCCGCCTGGGTGGTGGCCAGAGGATCCTCGACCGTTTCGGTGCGGCCGATCCAGTCGGTATAGGGCGAGTCCGATGGGCTCATGACGCCGCTCCCCTAATGAATATCGATTGGTCCGCCGACCACGCCGGCATCCCGCAATGCGCCGATCTGCTGGCCGGTCATCCCCAATTCGGTGGCCAGGATCTGGTCGGTGTGTTCGCCGAGAATCGGTGCCCGAATAGGAGTTTCACGCGGCATGGCGCCGAATTCAAGCGGCGAGCCGGGCACCAGATAACGGCCGATTCCGGGCTGCTCCAGCTCGACGAACATCGGATTGGCGGTCGAGCAGCGGGGGTCCTCCTCGACCAACTGGGTGAAGGTCTGGTACGGGCCCCAGCAGACGCCGGTGGAATCGAAGGCCTGATGGATTTCGTCCAGGGTGCGCGCCTCACACCAGAGCTTGAGGATCGCGGTGATCGCCTCGCTGGACCGGAAGCGATCGCCCTCCTTGTGGAAATCCGCCTCCAGAATCTGTTCGAGCGCCGTGAACTTGGCGTCCAGGCCGGTCGCCTTGCCGAGTTCGACCCACATGCGATCGGTGACCACCACGATATAGATTCGCCGCCCGTCGCGGGTCTCGAAATCACAACCGTAGGAGCCATACAGATAGTTGCCGTGCGCCCGCCGGTCGGCGTGGTTGATCTGCACCTCCTGGATGTAGCCCAGGTTTCCGGCCATGGCGATCGCGACATCGGACAGCGCCAGCCTGATCTCCTGGCCCTGGCCGGTCAGGCGCCGGTGGCGCTCGGCGGCCACCGTGGCAAGAGCCAGATTGACGCCGCAGATGGCATCCCAGGCCGGCAGCACGTGATTGACCGGATTGACGGCGGCGGCGCCGTGCGGCGCCCCGGTGACGAAGGGAAAACCGACCGCGCAGTTGACCGTGTAGTCGACCGCCGTCGAGCCATCGCGGTTGCCCAGCAGGTTGACCAGGATCACGTCGTCCCGGTGTTGCTTCAGGGCCTCGTGGGACATCCAGCCGCGCGCCGGAAAATTGGTCAGGAAAATGCCGTTGCCCGGCCCCGGCGCGCAGATCAGATCGCGCACGAGCTCGCGCCCCTCCGGTTTTCGGGTGTCGACGGCAAGCGACCGCTTGCCCTTGTTGAGCCCGGCCCAATACAGGCTGCGGCCCTGCTCGGTCACCGGCCAACGGTGGGCATCCAGCCCGCCCCGCAGGGGGTCGAAGCGGATCACGTCGGCCCCCATCTGGGCCAGGGTCATGCCGCACAGGGGAGCCGCCACGAAGGCCGACCCCTCGATGATCCGGAGTCCATCCAGAATTCTGTTCATCGGTCCCTCCCTTGTTTGCCGCGAATGTCTTCGAACCGCTTCGTTCCCGCGCGTCACGCCGCCAGACGCGCGTCTCAAGGCGCGGGCGGCGGTGTCCGGCATCATTCAGTCCGGGGAGCGTTTGACGGTTTTCTAATATTCACAAAACATCCGAGCGGAGGTTTCGATATCATCAAAATTCCACCGAACATGCAACAGCATTTACTTTCGCGGCCGGACCAAAGCGGCAAATGATTGGTGACACGTGGAAAATCAAACCTGACGCAGCAGCCGGTGCAGGGGGCCGTCGGGAATTTCCAGCGCGTCCAGGTGCTCGACCGTGTTGCGCAGGTAGTCGAGGGCACTGCCGCTGACGCCGTGGCCGCTGCGGATCAGCGCCAGCGCCCGCTCGGTCGGCAGACGGCCCAGATACTGCGGATGGTCCCGCCGCGCCACGTAGGTGTAGGCGCGAATCCGGCGCCCGCCGATCCGCAACGGATGCCAGCCGGGACGATAGACCGGTCCCGCCGGATGGCTCAGGTCGGGCATTTCCCGGGCGTCCAGATAGGCCTTGGTCGCCGGCCAGGCGTCGCGATCGACCCGGAACGCCAAGCCACGGCAGGAGCCGCCACGGTCCAGGCCAAGCACCAGGCCCGGGTTGTCCGGGGTGCCCCGGTGATGCCGGGCCTCGATGCACAGGGCCCTATGATAGCCATACAGGATCGCCGGCAGCCGGTCGCGGTAGACGAATCCGGGCCGCCACATCAACGAGCCGTAGCCGAACACCCAGATGTTGTCGTCGTCCTCCGCCATGCCTCCAAACATAGGACGGCGGTGGCGGCGCGCAACCACCGCCGTGGGGTCGCGCCCGGCCGCCCGGCGGCCTATATAAGGCCCACAGTCCCCGATACAGGACCGCCGGATGTCCGAGCCACCGCGCCTTGCCCTGCCCCCTCCACCGTCCTACCGCCGGCGCCGGCCTCCGCCGCCACCCGGCGCCCGGCACCCGGTCTACAGTTACCGGCCGTCGCGCGCCCTGCGAACGGTTCGCTACCTGGCCATCAACCTTCTGATCGCCCTGCTGGTGGGGAGCGCCTACACCGCCTTCTGGTACATTCTGGCCGCCAATCTACGTGACCGCCTCGACGGCTGGACGGAAGCCTGGGCACACGACGGCCCGACCCTGGAATACGAGTCGATCCGCCTGGAGGGCTTTCCCGGCCGCATCCGTCTGCGCGTCGCGGCGCCCCGGGCGGCCGGCGGGCGTGGCGCCGGAGCCTGGACCTGGGAAGGCGCTCGCCTGACGCTCTCCTCGGCGCCCTGGACGCCGCGACGGGTGACGGTGGATCTGGACGGGCCGCAACGTCTCGGCGGACCCCGGTTCGGCGGCGCGTTGCCGTTCGAGGCGGAGGTTCTGCGCGTCGCGGCGACGCTGTCCGGCGACCCATGGCCCGATCTCCTCGACCTGGAAATCGCCGGTCTGGCCGGCACCGACGGCGGCCGGCTGCGGATCGATCAACTGGACATCGTCGCCGAGCGCCTGTCGGCGTCGCCGCGCCGGGCCACCCGTCCGTCGTTTCGCCTCGACATCGCGGGCGCCGGGCTCGACGGGCGGGAGATCGACGCGCCGGTGGACACCGTTGCCTTGCGGGCCCGGGTGCGCGGCCTGATCCCCGGAGGACCGTTGCCGGCGGCCCTCGCCTGGTGGCGGGGTCGCGGCGGCACGGTTGATGTCGAGCAGTTGTCGGTGGCGCAGGGGGTGGCCCGTTTCGACGCCGCCGGCACCCTCGGGGTCGACGACGACCTGCGGCCGGTCGGCGAGTCGACGGCGCGGATCACCGGACTTCCCGCGATTCTCGAACGGCTGCGCCGGGCGGGGGTGATCCGTGGACGCGACGCCACCATGGCGACCATCATCCTGGCCGCCTTCGCCCAGCCACGGGACGACGGCCCGCCGCGCCTCAGCGTGCCGCTGACCGCAGCCGGCGGCACGCTCGCCATCGGACCGGCGCGGCTGCTGGCGATCCCGGACATCGATTGGGCCGAGCTTCAGGACTCCCTGGGCTTTCTTCAGCAGGGACCGCCGCCGAACGAATTATGAAGAGAAAACGCCCGAAATCTGGCGCGCCCTAATAAACATAAAAAATTTGTATGATATTTTGTATTGACAAAAGAAATAATGTTAATTAAGATGTGTGTCATTCATGAAATTGTAAAAACGTGAGACTGCGGAGGGGTTCCCATGCTGCAGAAGACCGATTGGAACGTTGTCGAGGCCGATGTCCACACGGTGAACAGCTGGCTCGACGGCGGCAAGGCGATCCTGGTCGATGTGCGCGAAACCAACGAATTCGAGGCGGAACGGATTCCGGGTGCCTTCCTGATGCCGCTCTCGATGCTGGATGGCGCGCGTTTCCCGGTCATCCCCGGCAAGACGGTGGTGCTGCACTGCGCGGTCGGCAAGCGATCGGCGGCCGCCGCCAAGCAGCTTCTGGAAGCCGGCCATCCGCGCGCCGTGCACATGACCGGTGGCTTCAACGCCTGGAAGGCGGCCGGGCTGGCGACCGAGACCTGAGCCGCGCCCCTTGATCGCGGGGGCGGTCAGCCCCCGTCGAGCAGCCGCACGCCGACGATCCGCAGATCGCCATCACGCTCGATGAACAAAAGGACCGAACGCCGTTCAAGGTCGCGGGCCTCCTTGATACGCGCCTCGACATCGGCCGCCGTGGCGACCTCGCGCTGGTTCACCTCGACGATGATGTCGCCCGGCTGAATGCCTTTCTCGGCCGCCGGTCCGTCGCTGTCCACCCGCGAGACCACGATCCCCTTGATCTCTCCGTCGCCGAGACCGAACCGCTCCCGTACCGCCTCGGTGGGCGGCGTCAGCCATAGGCCGAGGGCGGGAATCCGGATCCGCGACGACAACTCGGCGCCGCCGTCGTGTGTCCAGTCGGCGGAGGGTTCCGCCTCCTCCCGCTCGCCGACCGAGACCTCGACGATCCGCTTCCGGCCCTCGCGCCATACCGTCACCGAAACCTTGCGGTCGACTTCCGCCTCCGCGACCATACGCGACAGGTCGCGCATTTCCGGAACCTCGCGGCCGTCGAAGGCCAGAATCACGTCACCCGCCTCGATTCCCGCCTCGTCGGCCGGCCCGTTTCTGCTGACCGCCGCCACGAGCACTCCCTTGGGGGCGTCAAGGCCCAGGCTTTCGGCCACCTCCTGGGTAACGTTCTGAATGCTTACCCCCAGCCAGCCGCGCTTGGTGCGCCCGTATTTTATGAGCTGGCGGATCACCGGTTCGGCGACGTCCATGGCCAGCGCGAACCCGATCCCGACACTTCCGCCGGACGGCGAGTAGATCGCCGTGTTGATCCCGATGACCTGACCCCGGGTATTGAACATCGGGCCGCCGGAATTGCCCTTGTTAATGGAGGCATCGGTCTGGATGAAATCATCGTAGGGGCCGGCGTTGATATCGCGGCCGCGCGCCGACACGATGCCCGCCGTGACCGTGCCGCCGAGGCCGAACGGATTGCCGATCGCAAGCACCCAGTCGCCAACCCGGACCGAGTCGGACTGGCCCAGTACCAGGGGCGGCGCGCTCAGTTCGCGGCCGTTCTTGATCTTCAGCACGGCGACGTCGGTTTTCGGATCGCGCCCGACCAGTTCGGCTTCCAGCCGCGTGTCGTCGTGCAGGATGACGGTGATCTCCTCGGCCTCCTCGATGACGTGGTTGTTGGTCACCACGTAGCTGTCCTGGATGATGAACCCCGATCCCAGGGAGGTCGCCCGGCGCTCCGGATGCGGGCCGCCCTGACGGTCGAAAAAGTGCTTGAAGAAGTCCTCGAACGGCGAACCGGGCGGAAACTGCGGTATCTCGATGCCCGGATGACTGCTGCGCAGGGTCTGCGTGGTCGCGATGTTGACGACCGAGGGCAGCAGCCGCTCGGCCAGGTCGGCGAAGCTCTGCGGCGCCGTCCGCGCCTGCGCCGCCGCTGCGGCGGCGAACGTGGCAACGGCCAGCAGGCCGGCGATCATCCAGCGAACCAGCCGGTCGTCGGGCAGGCTGTCCAGGGCGCGAATGAAAACCCGCGAGACCACCCATTGAGTCATTTGGCGTGCTCCGTTGGCTGCGACCTTCACCATGTCGAGTCCTTTCGGGGCCGAATATTGTCGGCGATTGTGGCCGAAGCTTGTCGATGTTAGTGCCATAGCACGCCTTTGGTCAGCAAAGAGTTAACCGCCGAGCGCCAGCCAGACCACAAAAACCCCCAACCCCGCCGCCGCCAAGCCGGCGGCGCGCAGGGTATCCGGGGGAAGCCTCAGGACCTGGACCATCATCCGCCGCATGGCGTCCGGAAACAGGGCATACAGGACGCCCTCGATGGTGATGGCCAGGCCCAGTGCCGCCAGGAGCAGGGTCACGGCGGCCGGCGATCAGCGTCCGGTACTGGACCGGAAGTACCGGAAGAACTCCGAGTTGGGGCTGAGCACCAGGGTGGTGCCCTCGCCCAATCCGACGTCGTACGAATTGAGCGTGCGATAGAAGGAGAAGAACTCGGGGTCGCGTCCGTAGGCGTCGTTGAGGACGCGGGTCCGCTCGGCGTCGCCCTGGCCGCGCAGGATATCGGACTCGCGTTGCGCCTCGGCGATGATGATGGTCCGCTGGCGGTCGGCGTCGGCCTCGATGTTCGCCTTCAATCTTTGACCCTCGGCGCGGATTTCCTTGGCGTAGGCCAACCGGTCGGACCGCATGCGGTCGTACACCGCGTTGGACACCGCCTCCGGAAGATCGGTGCGACCGATCCGCACGTCGATCACCTCCACGCCGAAGCCCGGCGCCTTGTCGCGCAGCGTCTTGGTAATGGCGTCCATGACCTCGGCCCGCTTGCCGGACAGCATGTCGGCCAGAAGCACCTTGCCGACCTCGGCGCGCACCGCGGCGTTCAACTGGGCGCCGAAGATGTTGCGGAAATTCATGTCGTTCCGGGCTTTTTTCCGGAACTCCAGCGGATCGACGATCCGGTAGCGGGCGAAGGAATCGACGATGACCTGCTTCTGGTCGGCCAGCGGCGCCTCCTGGGGCGCCGGGTCCAGGTCGAGCACCCGCCGCTCGAAATACTCCACGTTCTGAACGAAGGGAAGCTTGACGTGCAATCCGGGTTCCTGGGCGACCCATTTCGGATTGCCGAATTGCAGAACCAGGGCCTGCTGGGTCTGATGCACGGTGAACAAGGCGCTGTAGGCCGAGACGCCGAGCACGGCCAGCACGATGCCGAGAACGATCAGGGTGAGTTTCATTATCGGGGTCCTCCCGGACGCTGCGGGCCGAACTGTCGGAGTTGATTGAGCGGCAGGTAGGGGACGACCCCCTGGCCGCCCTGCGCCTTCTCGTCGATGATGATCTTGTCCGCCTTGCCGATGACCTCCTGCATGCGCTCAAGATAAAGCCGCCGGCGCGTCACCTCGGTGTTGGTGCGATAAGCCTCGTAGACGTCGACGAAGCGCTGCGCCTCACCCTTCGCCTCGTTGACCACCTGATCCTTGTAGGCGGTGGCCTGCTGAATCATGCGTTCCGCCTGACCCTTGGCGCGCGGCACGATGTCGTTGCGATAGCCCCTGGCCTCGTTTTCCAGGCGCTCCTGATCCTGGCGCGCCGCCTGTACGTCGTTGAAGGCGGCGATCACCTCCTGGGGCGGGTCGGCTTCCTGAAGCTTCACCTCGGTGATCAGAACCCCGGACTGATAGGTATCGAGGATCTGCTGCAACAGGTCCTGGGCCTGCGTCTGAACCAGCGTGCGACCGCCGGTGCGCGCCGCCTCCAGGGTGGTCTGGCCGACCACCTCGCGCATCGCGCTCTCGGCCGCCGCCTTCACCGTCATTTCCGGGTTGCGGATGTTGAACAGAAAGCTGGCGGCGTCCTTGATCTGCCATTGCACCTGGAACTTGAGATCGATGATGTTCTGGTCGCCGGTCAGCATCAGGCTTTCCTGCGGCACGTTCTGGCGTGTCATCTGGGTTCCGGCGGGATTGCTGCGGTAACCGATCTGGATGACGTTGATCTGTGTCACCTGCGGCTTGTAGACGTAGCCGATCGGGGCGGGGAACCACCAGTGCAGGCCCTCGTTGGTCTGCGAGACGTAGCGGCCGAACAGCATCTGCACGCCCTGCTGGCCCGGCTCGACGCGGTAGAACCCGCCGATGCCGATCCATGCCGCGAGGACGACGATCAGAACGACCAGAAGCCCGCGCGCGCCGCCGAATCCGCCGCCGGGAACGAAGCCGCGCAGCTTTTCCTGGAAGTTGCGCAGCACCTCCTCCAGGTCGGGCGGGTTCGGTCCCCGGCCGCCGCCGGACGGGCCGCGCCCGCCCCACGGTCCCTGGCCGCCGCCGCCGCCGCCCCAGGGCCCGCCGCCTTGTGGATTCCATGCCATGGATATCACCCTTTCCTTATAAAAACGCCGCCCGGCCTTTGAACTCGAAAGTGTTGGCCTTATATGACACCCGGAACGGGGACGCAACGCGGCCCCGTGTGACGTTTTCCGGATATCGGATGGTTTGTTTGGAGATTCAAGCATGACGCAGGTGACCGAAGCCCAGATCCTGGATGCCCTTCAGGGGATCCGGGATCCCGACCGCGACGACAGCATCGTCGACCTTGGGATGATCGCCGGCCTGCAGATCAAGGATGGCCACGTGGCCTTCGCGATCCAGGTCGACCCGGAGCGCGGCCCGAACCTGGAGCCGCTGCGCAAGGAAGCCGAGACCCGGGTCCACGACCTGCCGGGCGTGCTCTCGGTCACCGCGGTGCTGACCGCCGAGCGGCCACGGGACGGCGGCCCGAAGGAGCAGGTGCCGATGGACGACGTGCTGATGCCGGGCGTCAAGGCGATCGTCGCCGTGGCCTCCGGCAAGGGCGGCGTCGGAAAATCGACCACCACCGTCAACCTAGCCCTGGCGCTGCGCGACAAGGGGCTCAAGGTGGGCGTTCTCGACGCCGATATCTACGGCCCGTCGATGCCGCGCATGTTGGGCCTCAGCGGCGATCCGACGTCATCCGACGGGCGCCGCCTGGATCCGATGCGGAACCACGGCGTCGCCTGCATGTCGATGGGGTTCCTGGTCGAGGAGGAGACCCCGGTGATCTGGCGCGGCCCGATGGTGATGGGGGCGTTGGAGCAGTTCATGCGCGACGTCGACTGGGGCGACCTGGACGTGATGGTGGTCGACATGCCGCCGGGCACCGGCGATGCCCAGCTCACCATGGCCCAGCGGGTGCCGCTGACCGGCGCGGTG
>JANQIL010000150.1 GCA_028282245.1 Magnetospira sp. | reverse complement strand
CGGACCGCCGATCGGACGCCGCCGCGAGCCGCGCCACCGTCGCCACGCGGCCATCGCGCAACAGCCGGCGCAGCACGTCGGAGGCGACCACCAGTCCGTCGCCGCGCGCCGCCTCGCGGTGCCCGATCAGCGCCTCGAAACGCGATGCGTCGGACGCCGCCGCCGCGCGCAGGGCCAGCAGGTAAAGGGCCTCCGCATCGCCGCCGGCCTGCCCGGTCGCGGACGGGGCCGTGGACCGAGGACGGGGGTCGTCGGTCATTTCCGCGTTCTCGACCTATTCCCGTAAGGCATTGGTTTACCTTTTTTTAATGGACTTTCCGGCGGCGCTCGAACGAAAATTAGTTTCGCCTCCGAAAAAACTTTCGTTTGGCAATCCAAGGGCCTCATGGTACCCTACTCCTCGTGTGAGAATCACACATTCGCGTAGCGGCAGCCCCTAGAATGGGAGAAACCAATGGCTGACATTACCCTATCGGATGCGGTTCGCTCGAACCTGCTATCCCTCCAAGGCACCCAGGGACTGATCGACCGGACGCAGAGCCGTCTGTCGACCGGCCTGAAGGTCGCTTCGCCGGTCGACGACGCGGTGAAGTTCTTCCAGGCGAAATCCCTGAGCGACCGCGCGTCCAACCTGCTCGAACGGAAATCGGCCGTCGACCAGGGCGTTCAGTCTCTCGACGCGACCCTGAAATCCCTCGAAAGCATCGAGGACTTCGTGGCCCAGATGAAGGGTCTCGTCGACAGTGCCCGATCGGCCGACAAGACCCAGCGGGCGGAACTCGAAGACCAGATGAAGGAACTGGCCAAGCAGATCGACAAACTGATCGAGGACTCCACCTATCAGGGTCTGAATCTGCTGAACTCCGGCTCCTCCAAGCTCTCCGTCCGGTTCTCCGAGAAAAGCGATTCCAAGCTGGAAGTCACCGGCATCGACATCAATGCCTCGAAGCTCTATCGCAACAGTCTCGGCACCGGCTTCGTCGGCAACACGATGGCCGCCAACCAGGCCAAGTTCGTGGAATCGTTCCTTGGGTTCGGGGCCTCGTTCCAGGCCTTCAACCTGACCGACGCCTCCGAACTGGCATCGTTCAACGCCATGGCCGACCGCGCCATCCAGCGCCTCGATCAAACGATCAGCTTCCTTCAGTCGAAGTCCGGATCGTTCGCCAACAACATCGCCATCCTGCAGGTGCGTTCCGATTTCACGCAGGAATACGTGAACGTGCTCGAAACGGGCGCCGGCAAGCTCACCACCGCCGACCTCAACGAGGAAGGCGCCAACCTGCTGGCCTTGCAGACCCGCCAGCAGTTGGGCATTCAGTCGCTGGCGTTCGCTGGTCAGGCCGAACAGTCGATCCTGGGTCTGTTCCGTTAAGGAGCGATCCAGAGTTTCCGGGTTGCCGGGGGGGCGCTCCGTTCCCCCGGCCGCTTGATCCCGTGATCAGATCAGCCGCGCCCCATGCCCCTGAAAATTCAGATCAAGAAGCATCAGAAAATCATCATCAACGGCGCCGTTGTGGAAAACGTTTCACAGCGCAATGTCTCGCTTCTGATCGCCAACGATGCCGCGATCCTGCGCGCTTCCGACATCCTCACGCCGGAGGACGCCGCCACCCCGGCCAGCCGCACATATTACGCCCTGCAATGCATGTACGTCTTCCCCAACGACCCGGGCGGTCGCCACGCAAAGCAGTTTCACGGCTTTCTGGACAGCTACGAACAGGCGTCGCGCAGTTCGCGGCCGATCACCCAGGCGGTGCGCGACCTGGTCGGCGCCAACGATCTGTATAACGCCCTGAAGAAATGCCAGGAGCTCATCTTCCACGAACGGGACCTTTTGGCCAATGTACAAGGACAGATTAGTAGCCAAATACGAGAGGCCGCCAACGCCGGGCAATCCGAGGGCGACTGAGGCCTGGGCCCTGACCCAGGCGGCGGTGCGCCTCAGCCGGGCCCGCGACAGCGGCGACGCGGAGGAGATTCAATCCGCGCTGCGCCTCAACTGGCAGTTGTGGACGATCTTTCAGTCGGAACTCCTGTCGCCCAACAGCACGGTGCCCGACGACGTGCGCGGCAACGTGCTGTCGCTGTCCAACTTCGTCGACAAGCACACGCTCGAAATCCTCCGGCAGCCAAAGCCCCGCAACATCGACGTGCTGATCACCATCAACCGGGAGTTGGCGGCCGGCCTGCGCGAGGCCGCCGGCGAGGATGCTCCGACCGAGGCCGGGCCGCCGACGGATTCGCAAACCGACGGTGGGATCACGGCATGATCGGCGTGCCGACGGACACCCGGGCCGGGCTCGCCGAAACGGCGCACCGGCTGATCGCGACCGCCGACTGGGACGCCCTCGCCGCCGCCGCCGCCGCGCATCTCGATTCCGACCCGGACAGCGCCCAGGCGTGGTTTCTGAGCGCCGTCTCGGCGGTGCATCGCAACGAAATCGCGCAGGCCGTCTCGGATGCCGAAATGGCCCTCTCGAAGGATCGCTCGATACGCGAGATCGTCGAATTGCTGGCCGCCCTTTACATCTTCGTGGGCGATCTGACCCAGGCCCTGTTCCACGGCAAGATGGCGCTGGCCTCCGAAAGCGATCCGCTGTACGCGGCATGGTTCCCGGACACCCTGGCGACGTTCGGCGAGGCCCTGGCCACGGTGCGCGAAATGCCGCTGCTCGATCGCGCGGTGCGCGCCACCCAGGACGGCGAGTTGTCGTCCGCCGTGCACTGGCTGAGACAACACCTTGCCTTCAATCCGGATTCGCGAATCGCCCATCTGGCGCTCGGCCACTGCCTGACCGCGGTTGGCCTGTTTCACGAGGCGCTGGACAGCCTGCGCGCCAGCGCCCACGCCCTTCCCGGCGATCCGGAGGTGCTCGGCCAGATGGCCAGCGCCCTCGCCTACGCGGGGCGGCCCGACGAGGCGCGCGCGGTCGGCCGGGCGGCCCGCGCCCTGGCACCCGACGACGCGGCGCTGCACCTGCGGGTGCTGGAAACCCGGATCAACGACCCCGAGGAACCGATCGCCGATCTCGCCAGGGCGGTCGCGGACTGGAGCGCCCGGTTCGGCTGCCAACCCGAGCCCTGGGCCATCGAGCCGACCGCCGGGTCGCGCGGCCGGCTGACCATCGGCTATCTGATCGGCGGCCTCGGCATCCGGCCACAGGGCGAGGCGGTGGCCGACATCATCGCGGCGCACGACAACGAGCGCCTGCGCCTCGTCGGCTTCGGGTGGGGCGACCTGACGCTCCAGCAGAATCTCAAGTTCCAGAAGTGCTTCGATACCTGGCACGATGTCCGCAACCTGGACCCGATCACCCTCGGCACCATGGTCGCGGCGGAGGCGATCGACATCCTCGTCGACCTGTCGGGCTATCGGTCGCCGGAACTCCTGACCGCCTTCGGCACCCGCATGGCGCCGGTCCAGGTGGCCTGGCAGGGATCGCCGGCCGGAACCGGGATGGCCACCATCGACGCCCTGCTGACCGATGCGGTGCTCGACCCGGAAGAGGAGCCGTGGCCGTTCCGCGAACCGCCGGTCCGCCTGGAACACGGCCTGCACCCGATCCAGCTTCCGGCCGACGACCTGCCGCGCGACCGAGCGGCCGGAGAGGATCTGGTGCTGGTGTCCAACACGCCGCTGGAGTTCCTGTCGCCGTCGACCCTGGCGCTGTGGGCGCGGGTCCTGCTGGCGATCCCCGAGGCGACCCTGGTCCTGCAGGACTACGCCCATGGCCATCCCCGGGTGATCGGGCAGTTGATCGACCTGTTCGGCAATTTCGGTCTGGCCCACCGGATCGACCTCGCGGCGCCCGACAAGACCACCGACCTCTACCGGCTGGGCGACCTGTGCCTGCCGCCGCTGCTCGCCACCGAGGCCGGCGACGCCGCGCAGGCGTTGTGGCAGGGCGTGCCCGTGGTGGCCCTCAAGGGTCCCGACCGCCGCCAGCGCTCGGTGGCCCGATTGCTGATCGGCCTTGGACTGGACGAACTCGTGGCGGACGACGCCGACTCTTACGTGGCCATCGCCGCCGCGTGGGCGCGCGATCCGGACCGCCGGGCGGCCTTCCGCGACGACATTCGCGGGCGCATGCGGGACGCGCCCCTGTTCGACCCGAGGCGGCGGGCGCAAGACCTGGAACAGGCCTACGGCGCCCTTTGGGACGGCGCGCGCAACCGGACGGCTTGCTGACCCCGGCGATGCACGACGACCTGTTCGAACGCAACAGCGCGGCCTTCCGTCGCCACGCCGGAACGGCGTGGCGGGTCGTCGAGGGCATCCAGGACCCGGCGAGCACCCTTGTCGACGGACCCAACGGCCCGGACAACGTGAATCTGGGATCATCCACCCTGTATCGCGCCGGCGCCGGCGCCGAAACCCGGCAACAGCTCGACAGCTATTTCGAGGACCCGGACAGGCTGAAGTTCAGCACGGTGTCGCACTGCAATCTGGTCGGGGTGTCCTTCGACCTGTTTCAGGCCCTCAAACCGTTCGCCGAACGGCATCTCACCGGCGAGGTGTTCCGCGAGTTGCCGGTGGTCGACATCGGTTATTGCTTCGTGTTCGGAGTCGGCCTCGGCCATCACCTGCCGGAACTGTTCGAGCGCACCGGCTGCAAGGTGATGGCGATCGTCGAGCCGGTCCACGAGTTCCTGCGCCATTCCATGCGGGTCATCGACTGGGCGGCGATGTTCGAAAAGGCGGAGAGCGAGGGCCGCGAGATCCATATCCTCCCGCGCCCCACCCCGCTGGACGCCAGCGAGGCCCTGTTCACGTTGATCGAGGGACGCGGGCGCACCTTCCTCAACGGCTCCTACGCCTACCACCATTACTATTCCTGGGAGTTGCGCAAAACCCGGGAGCTGTTCAACGCGAAAATGGACTCCTACCACTGGTCGAAGGGCTACTTCGAGGACGAAGTCCTGATGATGCGCAACGCGCTCGCCAACTATTCCCGCTATTCGTTCCGCATGGTCTCCCGCCGCGCCCATCTGGCGCAGACCGCGCCGATGCTGATCGTGGCCTCCGGCCCGTCGCTCGACGCCGACCTGCCGCAGATCGCCCGCCTGCGCGACAGCGCCCTGATCTGTAGCGCCGGCACCGCCCTCGGCATTTTGTTGAAGAACGGGATCCGCCCCGATTTCCATGTGGAGAACGAGAATAGCTTTCCGCTGGTCAACAACCTGCGGCGGTTCCGCGACGCGCACGGCCTCCAGGGCATCGTGCTCCTGGCCTCCAGCACCGTCGCCCCGGAGGCGGTCGAGCTGTTCGACGAGGCATGGTTCTTCCTGCGCGCCGGCCTGAGCAGCACCGAGTTGCTGTCCGGCGGCCATCAACCGCTGGTCGCCGCCGCGCCGCTGGTCGCCAACGCGGCCTTCTCCGCCCTTTCCACCCTGGGATTCCGCCATCTCTACCTGTTCGGCGTGGATTGCGGACGGCGCCCCGACACATCCCATCACTCCAAGGACGCGGTGTACCTCGAACCCGGCTACGACAACTGGCTCGGCGACGCCAGCCTGAAACAGATCGAGGACTCCTTCGACCGCGAGGTGCCCGGCAACTTCGGCGGAGTGGTGGAAACCTCGTGGAAGCTGGAATACTCCCTGACCCTGTTCCTGCGCGCCCAACAATTGCACGACCTGCGGCTGTTCAACTGCAGCAATGGCGCGGCGATCCCGGGCGCCCGCCCGAAGGCGGCGGCGGCCCTGCGTCTTCTGCCCCTGGAGATGCCGCGCGACCGCATCGTCGCCTCGGTGGCCGGTCAGTTGCACGCATATTCGCCGGGCACCCTGATCGACGCCGATGGCCTGACGGCGCTTCGCCGAAGCTGCGACGTGCTGGACGAGATCGTGCCGCCGCTCGTCGCCGAGACCCGCGCCGAGGACAGCCTGTTTTCCGAATTGGACGCGCGCCTGCGCCGCCGGATGTCGGAGCGCGCCGCCGACCTGCGCGGCATTTCCCAGATGGCGCGCGAGACCATGTACTCGGGAGTCCGCGTCGGCGCCTACATCGGCGGCCGAATCGACGACGAGGGCCTGCGCGCCGAATTCATGGATCTGTTCCTGGACCGGTTCGAGGACATGTGCGAAAGGATCGCCGACCAGGGGCGCGATCTGTTCGACCAATTGATCGCGGAGGCCGGGGAGGCGCGCGAAACGACTCAGGCGTAGATGCTGAGCAGGGCCTGCGCCACCTTGTTGTTGCCGACCGCGACGCCGAGGAAGTTCTTGTAGTCGTTGCGCAGCGACAGCGCGGTCTGGACCCGGACGTTGGCGACCTCGAACTCCTGGGCCAGCCTGTTCTGCATTTCCTGGATTTCCCTGGCCCGTTCCACTTGCAGGTCGTTGACCTCGCCACGCAGGCCGCCGATCTGCAATTGCGCCTCCTCCTCGTGGAACTGGGCCACCTTGAAGGCCAGCTCGTAGCGCGAGACCTCGATCTTGGCGATCACCTTGGCGTCGTTGAGATCGTCGTGCGCCGCGCTGCGTCCGGCGGCGGTCTGCAGGTGGTCGTAATACCATGCCCCCATGACCTGCAAACCCTTGCGGGTCACGGTGCCGGTGCGGGTATCCGGCGAGGCGGAATCCGGGTTCAGCACAAAGGTGATGTCGTTGCCGCTCTCGGCCGTCAACTCGACCCCGTGCTCCAGACTGTAGTTGGTGCCCGTCGGATCCTCCGGATAGGAATTGTATTCGCGCAACAGCCCGGCGCTCGTATCGGGCACCCAGACCTTTCCGGTATCGTCGACAATCTGGTACTTGGTGCCGAGGTAGCGGCCGAATGCGGTCTCGCCGCCGCCGTTGGGACGGGTCTGATAGAAATAGTCCGGCTCGCGATGGCTCATCGGGTTGCTGGTCACGCCGCCGGACTCGGTGTCCGCCTCGATGCGCTTCAGAAAGCCGTCGAGGGTCTTGCCATAGCTCGCGAAGCCGCTGTCGGCCTGCTCGGCCGACACGACCAGCCGGATCGCGGCATCGATCTTGCTGAGAATGCTCTTCGCCTGACCCACCGTCTTGGCGAGGAAACTGGACGCGGCGCCGATGTCCTCCTTGAACTTCTGGAGCGACGCCATTTCGGCCTCGGCCTCGTTGATCTGGCCCTGGTAGGTGTCGGAGACCCTCTGGGTTTCGACGCTCAGCCGGTCCTGCTGCTGCTTGCGCATCTGTCCGAGCAGCAGGCCGTTGGTGTAGTCCTCGCGCGCGAACCCGATGTTGCCGAAATTCAACACGGCCATGAGCCGATCCCTTCGCATTGGCCTTCTTCCAGATATTTAAAAGCATAACAGAAAAAAGTTTGAAGCCGAAACGTTTTTACCGGCTCGCCACGCAAATGTCTTGCCCCGGTCGGGACGCCCCGATACCATGCCAAGTACTGGTTTTTCCTGGATTCATTTCATGCGCGTTCTCATCACCGGTGTCACCGGGATGGTTGGCAGCCACCTCGCCGACCACATTCTCGCCGACCACCCCGAAGTCGAGATTCACGGCCTCCTGCGCTGGCGCAGCCCACGCGACAACATCCGACACATCGCCCACAGGCTGCATCTTCACGAGGGCGATCTGCGCGACCTGTCGTCGATGATCGGCCTTCTGCGCGCCGTCGAGCCGGAACGCATCTTCCATCTGGCGGCCCAGTCCTACGTTCCGGTGAGCTTCTCCACGCCGGCCGACACCCTGACGACCAACGTGATCGGCACCACCAACCTTCTGGAGGCGGTTCGGGTGTGCGGTCAGGACCCGCTGATCCACATTTGTTCGTCCTCGGAGGTGTACGGACAGGTGCGCGAGGACGAACTGCCGATCCGCGAAACCAATCCGTTTCGCCCGGCGAGCCCCTATGCCGTGTCGAAGGTCGGCGAGGACATGATCGCGTCGCAGTATTTCCTGTCCCATGGCATCCGCACGCTGCGCACCCGGATGTTCACCCACACCGGCCCCCGGCGCGGCGACGTGTTCGCCGAGAGCGCCTTCGCCAAGCAGATCGCGGCGATCGAGGCCGGCCGGCAACGGGGGCCCATTCGGGTCGGCAACCTGGACAGCGTGCGCACCTTCGCCGACGTCCGCGATGCCGTGCGCGCCTACTGGCTGTTGCTGGAGAAGGGCGAGCCCGGCGAGGTCTACAACATCGGCGGCGATCGCACGATGACCGTCGGCGAAATGCTGGAAGCGCTCAAATCGATGGCCCGCCGTCCCATCGAGCACGCGGTCGATCCGGCGCTGCTGCGCCCGTCCGACGTCACCCTTCAGGTCCCGAGCACCGAGAAGTTCCGCGCCCGCACCGGCTGGCGGCCGGCGATTCCGCTGGAACAGACCCTGCGCGACCTGCTGGACGACCATCGCGGGCGCCTCGCGGCGGACTCCGCCGGATGAGCTTCGTCATCTCGCGAACGCCCTACCGGATCTCGTTCTTCGGCGGCGGCACCGACTACGCGGAATGGTACCGGAGCGAAACCGGCGCCTGCCTGTCCACGACCATCGACAAGTACTGTTACATCTCCTGCCGCTACTTGCCGCCGTTCTTCGACATCCGTCACCGGATCGTCTGGTCGCACATCGAGGGCGTGAAAAGCATCGCCGAGATCCTCCATCCGGCCGTGCGCGAGGGTTTAAAAATGCTCGGCTTTTCCGACCATGACCCGAATGGCGTCGAGGTCCACCATCAGGGCGACCTGCCGGCGCGCGCCGGAATGGGCTCCAGTTCCACCTTCGCCGTCGGGATGCTGCACGCCCTGCGCGCCCTGCGCGGCGAAACCCCGGACCGGCACGACCTGGCCCATCAGGCAATCGCCCTGGAGCGCGAACGGCTAAAGGATTCCGTCGGCGTTCAGGACCAGATGGCGGCGGCGCATGGCGGCCTCAACTACATTCACATCGCGACCGACGGCACGATCTCGGTCACGCCGGTGAACGCGCCGCCGGAACGCCTGTCCGAACTGGACGACAGGCTGATGCTGTTTTATCTGGGCACCTCCCGATTTGCCTCGGCGGTCGCCCGCGAGGTCGTCGAGAACATTCCCAGCCGACGGCGGCAACTACGGAAGATCCGCGAATTCGCGGAACAGGCCCGGGGAATTCTGGAGGGCGACGCGCCGCTGGACGACTTCGGCCGCCTGCTGCACGAGACCTGGATGATGAAGCGCCAGATCGCCGACAGCGTATCGACCGGCGAGGTGGACGCCACCTACACCCTCGCCCGTCAGGTCGGCGCCCTCGGCGGAAAACTGCTCGGTGCCGGCAATACGGGATTCATGCTCTTCTACGTGCCGAAGGGCCGCCAGGACGAGGTGCGGCGGGCGCTCGGCAACCTGCTGCACGTGCCGTTCCGGTTCGAGACCGGTGGATCGGTGCGCATCGCCGGATAGGGCGTGATCGCCCGCGATTCCAGAGAGTCGCGCAAACCCCATTCGCGAAGGCCATCCCGGTTTCGTTGTCGACCGTGAAGAACGCGGATCATGCGGCGATTTGAAGATTTCCGGTCCGCCGTAGCGATAGGATCGTTGCCAGGATTTGAAGCCAAAGAGCCTCGATCCATTTGAGGATGAGGCGGAAGTTGTAGCCTGCGGCGGCGAGGACGGGGTTGATGGCGTCGCCCTGGGCGTGGGCGAGGAAGTTTCGGCCCATGCGGTGGCCGTGTTTCAGGTGGCCGATGATCGGCTCGACGGCGGCGCGGCGTTTCATCTGGCGCTTGATGGCCGGGGTGACGCGACGTTTCTG
>JANQIL010000029.1 GCA_028282245.1 Magnetospira sp. | reverse complement strand
CGTTTGTTTAATTATGGCCTCTGGCGGGAGTGACGGGACTCGAACCCGCGGCCTCTGGCGTGACAGGCCAGCGCTCTAACCAACTGAGCTACACCCCCTTGGAAACCTTGATTTTGCCCCCGAGCGGGAAGCCCTGATTTAATGCCTCGCCCGGCGGGTGTCAAGCGATCTTGGCGCGCCGCGCTGATATTCCCTAACGTTTTTGGCGGGCGTTGACCGGACCTCTCGGGGGGTGCAAACTCCGGTCCGCACCCTGGACCTTCCGGAGACTCGAAAGGCGGCCCATGGCGCTCAACCGTCCCGATACCGAACGCTTGGCCAAGGTGCTGGTGCTGATCGACAGCGACCGCGACGGGGAGGCCCTGGCGGCGCTGTACACCGCCCGCAACATTCTCGCCCGGGCCGGCATGACCCTGCGCGATCTGGTCGCCGCCCCCGTGGCGGAAGGGCGTTCGACGCTCGGCGAGCCGCATGCCAATCCGCCCCGCGCGCGAATGGAGCTTCAGCAGGAAGTCCAAATCCTGCGCGGCGAGGTGGACGCGTTGCGCGCGGCGCTCCAGGACAGGGAGTCGGAGGCGGCGTCGTTGCGCCGGTTCCGCGATGACACCTTTCAGGTGCTGTCCGGTAAGAACGAGGAGATCATGTCCCTGAAACGGCGGATCGCGGCGCTACGGGACGGCGGCGCGAGCGCGGCGGCCGACCTGGAACGCCTGCGCGCCCGGCGGGCCGAGGACGCCGCGACCATCGACGACCTGCGGCGCGAGCACGAACGGCTGCGAGACCGTCTGGCCGGCTTGACGCGCGACCTGGAGGCGGCCCGCCACGCCGTGGCGCCGCGCAACAACGCCGAGAAGCGCGCGGCGGTGCTGGCGTATCTGCGCGATCCCCGGCGGGCCGGATTGTCCGACCGCGAGATCGCCCGCCGCGCCGGGGTGTCGCCGCAAACCGTCTCCAACTGGCGCGGCCGGCTGAAACTTGGCGGGCTTTTCGCGAAGGGACCCGCGGCTTGATCTTGTGAGTGCCCCGGTGTCGACAGGGCGACCCCGCCCGGTTAGCCTTTCCGACATCGATTCCCCACAGCCCGAGGAGCGAACCATGGCAAACGAAGGCTATCACGAGCCGGTCTCCGATCTCAGCGACGAAACCCGCGACATGCACCGGGCGATCATTTCCTTGATGGAGGAACTGGAGGCGGTCGACTGGTACAACCAGCGCGTTGACGCCTGCAAGGATTCGGAGTTGCGGGCCATCCTCAAGCACAACCGGGACGAGGAGAAGGAGCACGCGGCAATGGTGCTGGAATGGATCCGGCGGCGCGACCCGGCGTTCGATCACGAGTTGAAGGACTACCTGTTCACCGACAAGGAGATCGCCCACGACTGAGCGGACGGCTGCGGCGGCGGGTCTTCGTCCCGGGCGGGGAGGCATGTCATGGAAATCGGTCCCACCGGCCTGTTCGATGGCTTTCTGAAGAAATTCGGCACGACCTCGCCGCAGATCGCCCTCGTCTCCAGCACCGTCATCGTGGCCTTCGGGTTCGAGAACGTGCTGGACGTGGGCGTGTGGACGGTGACCTGGATACTGACGTTCGTCGTCTCGTTCCTGGTGGCCGATCTGTTGCCCCGCACGTCCAGGGGGGCGCTGACTTTCTGCCTCGGTTTCCTCGCGCTCGCGGCGGGCGTCGGGTGGGCGGTTCACGTCCAGGCACCCGGCGCGCGGGCGCTGATCCTATCCCATCCCGTGGCCCTGACCGCCATCGCCGCCTATGTATTCGCGCAACCGACGGCGGTTCTGCTGGCGGCCTACCAATATGCCGCCCGCCTGAGGGGCAAGCCCCTCCCGGCGTCGCTCGTCGCGCACGCCGAATCGGAAATCTGGGGGGTCGACTTCTACCGCGAGGACATGACCTACGAGGTCGAATTCAGCGAGGCCGGGAATGGCCGCGTCCTGATTGTCACGAAGGTATCCTATAAGGTCACCAACCGGCGCTTTGAGAAGAAAACCTATCCAGTGACGATGAAGTACAACGCCGCCCACGGGCGGATGAGGGTGTTTCGCATAAACCGAAAGATAAGGCCCGTTTCCTCGCCCGACATGTCGACCGGAATGGGGCTTCGCTATGATCTGGCGCTGGCGCCGCTGCAGACGGTCTTCGTGGAAGCGGAAATGGAGGAAACCCTGCCGATCCCCGGCTGGGAAGTGTTCGGTACCCATTATCCGACCACCCATTTCGCGCTGGTTCTCCGCAACGGGTGCGGGCCGACGCTGCGCATCGACGTCGAGAACTTCACGCATGACGCGCCGGATCTGGCGCGGCACGGAGACGAGGACGTCTTTACGCTCGCGAACGGCTTGCTCCCGTTCCAGGGGCTTCGCGTTCACTGGTCGGCGTGATACGATTCCCTTGCTTGCAAGGAGGGTCCGGACAATGGATCGAACGGATAAGGCGGGACTCGCGCGGTTGCTCGGATCGCCGGACGTGCAGGAGGAGGTTTTCGCGACGCTGTTCGGGCCGGAGGCGCCAAGGGATCGTCGTGGCGCGGCCGAGCCCCTGCTGGCTTGGCACGCCGAGGGAGATCGCGTTCAGGCGTCCCTGGACGATCTTGCCAAGAAGTGCTGAGCGGACGCTCCGGCCACCCCGTTCCGCCGCCGTCCTGAATTCCGAGGCTGGCCGGGGGCTGGCGTGACATGGCGGCGGGATGCCTGGGCCGAGGAGTTGTGGCTTGAAATCGAGCCGCGATGCAATTTTCGTTGCGGTTTCTGTTATAACGCATGGCGCGACCCCAACGCGCCGCCTCTCGGGTCGCTTTCCTCCCCGGTTCTCCTGGGCCTTCTTGAAAGGGTCCTCGATGCGGTTTCGTTTCGACGGGTTGTGTTCAGCGGCGGCGAGCCGCTGTTGCGGCCGGATTGCGAGCGGCTGATCGCGGCGGCAAGGGAGCACCGCGCGCGCACCGTTCTGACCACCAACGGAAGCCTCCTGACACCAGGGCGCGCCGCCAGCCTGCGCCGGGCCGGCCTGGATCTGGCGCAGGTACCGATTCTGTCCAATGACCCGGCGACGCACGACCGTCTGTCGGGCGCGCGCTGCTTCGAGGTCGTGATCGGCCATTTGATCGCGCTGCGAGAGTTGGATCTGCCGATCGTCCCGGTGTTCGTGGCGACGTCCGACAATCTGGACCATTTTCCGGAGGTCCTGAAGCTCTGCCGGATTCTCCGCTTCCAGACGGTCATTTTCAATCGCTACCTTCCCGCGCCCGGGAAATCGGCGCGCGCGGACGCGCTCGTGGTTTCGGATGCCGCGATCGCCCGGAGTCTCGGGCTCGCCGACCGGTTCGCGATGGCGCAGGGGATGCGGATTGTCCTGGGAACGCCATCCGGCCTCGACGCCGACGCCGAGCGGGACCTGCGCTCGGTTCATGCCGCCGGCTGTCCGCTGGCGGCGGGGGGCGGCAAGCTCACCATCGGGCCCGACGGCGCGTTGCGGCCGTGCGGCCATAGCCGGGCCGCTCTGGGCAACGCCCTCGACGGAGACATTGTCGCGATCGCCCGGCGGTTCGCCCGCGACGGCCGCGATGGCGGCCGCAAATGCCGGCTTGCCGATGGCGATTTCGCGTCCGTTCCTGGCCATCCATGACGCGGGGAGGACGCTCCCGGCGGCGGCGGCGGCGGCGCGTCGCGGGGCCGCGGGTCAGCGCGGCCGCACCAGGGCGTGGCGCTTCTTGCCGGCCGACAGCTTGACGACCCCGTCGGGGGTCAGGTCGGCGGCCGTCACGGCGTGGGTTTCGCTGGGGATCGCGACGTCGTTGACGCGCCCGCCGCCACCCTTGATGAGGCGTCGCGCCTCGCCATTGGACGATGCCAGGCCGGCCCGCGCCAGCAGCAGGAAGGCCGGCACCCCGGCCTCCAGGTCGGCCAGCGGCACCGCGATCGTGGGCAGATCCTCGGCCACCACGCCCTGTTCGAAGGTCTTCCTCGCGGTTTCCGCCGCCGCCTCGGCGGCCGCGCGGCCACGGCACAGGGCGGTGACCTCGTTGGCGAGGAGCTTCTTGGCCTCGTTCAGGTCGGCCCCCCGAAGGGCTTCCAGGCGGGCGATTTCGTCCATGGGCAGGTCGGTGAACAGGCGCAGGAAGCGGCCGACGTCGGCGTCCTCGGTGTTGCGCCAGTACTGCCAGAAATCATGGCCCGACAGCATCTCCTCGTTGAGCCAGACGGCTCCCGAGGCGGTCTTGCCCATCTTGGCGCCCGAACTGGTGGTCAGAAGCGGCACGGTGAGTCCGAAGAGCTGCTTGTCGGCCACTCGGCGACCCAGTTCCACGCCGTTGACGATATTCCCCCATTGGTCCGAACCGCCCATTTGCAGAACGCATGCGCGGCGCCGCGCCAGCTCCACGAAGTCATAGGCCTGCAGGATCATGTAGTTGAATTCGAGGAAGGTGAGCGGCTGCTCGCGGTCCAGGCGCAATTTCACGGACTCGAAGCTCAACATCCGATTGATGGTGAAGTGGGGGCCGTAATCACGCAGGAAGGAAATGTAGTGCAGGCCGTCCAGCCAATCGGCGTTGTTGACCATCGCCGCGTCGGTCGCGGCGTCGCCGAAACTCAGATAATTGGCGAAAACCTTCTTGATTCCGGCCATGTTGGCGGCGATGGCTTCGTCGTCGAGCAGCCCGCGAGCCGCGTCCTTGCCCGACGGATCGCCGATACGGGTGGTGCCGCCGCCCATCAGGACGATCGGCTTGTGGCCGGTTCTTTGCAGCCAGCGCAAGAGCATGATCGGCAGCAACGATCCCACGTGCAGCGACGACGCCGTGCAGTCGAATCCGATATAGGCGGTGATCGGTCCCTCGGCGGCGCGCCGGTCGAGGGCCTCGATGTCGGTGCACTGGTGGATGAAGCCGCGCTCGGTCAGCACGCGCAGGAAGTCGGATTTAAGGGCGGTCATGGGGCGATCCAGAGGTTTTTCGCTTGTCGGGAGGGCGTGTTCCTAACACACTCCACGACATGACGGAAGCCAGGACCTATACCGCGCTCGGCCTGATGAGCGGCACCTCGATGGACGGCATGGACGTCGCCCTGCTGAAAACCGACGGAGAGACCGTGAAGGAGTTCGGCCCGGCCGCGACCCAGCCCTACGAGCCCGGATTTCGCGACCGTCTGCGCGCCATCCTCGGACGCGTCACCGATCACGACGGCACCGTTGCCTCGGTGGCCCGCGACCTGTCCGCGCTGCACGTGGACCTGGTGCGCGACTTCCTGGACGCGCGCGGCCTCGCGCCGTCCGAGGTCGACCTGATCGGCTTTCACGGGCACACCATCACCCACCAGCCTGAGAACCGCCTGACCTGGCAAATCGGCTACGGAGAAATGCTGGCCGACGCCCTCGGCATCGAGACGGTGGCCGGGTTCCGGACCCAGGACGTGGCGGCCGGAGGGCAGGGGGCGCCGATCGTTCCGATCTACCACCAGGCGCTGTCCGGTGGCCTGAAAAAGCCGGTTGCCCTGCTCAACATCGGCGGAGTCGCCAACCTGACCTGGATCGGCGATGGCGAGGATGACTTGATCGCCTTCGACACCGGGCCCGGCAACGCCATGATCGACGACTGGGTGCGCTTCAAGGCGGGCCGCCAGATGGATCGCGATGGCGCTCTTGCGCGGGCCGGCAACGTGGATCCGGAAATCCTGTCGCTGCTGCTCACCAACGACTATTTCCTGCAACCGGCCCCGAAATCACTCGACCGGCACGCCTTCGACAGGGCTCCGATCTACGGCCTCGGCCTGGCCGACGGCGCCGCGACCCTGACCGCGTTCACCGCCGACGCGGTCGCCCGCGCCCGGCCGCACTTGCCGAAGCCGCCGTTGCGCTGGCTGGTCACCGGTGGTGGCCGCCGCAATCCGGTGCTGATGGACGCTCTCCGCGAGGCCCTCGACGTGCCGGTCGATCCGGTGGAGGCGGAGGGCTGGGACGGAGACGCCCTGGAGGCGCAGGCGCTGGCCTTCCTTGCGGTGCGCTGCAAGCACGGTCTGCCGATCAGTTTTCCGGGGACGACCGGCGTGGCGCGGCCGCTGACCGGCGGCCGGGTCCACAAGCCGAGCGAGGCGCCGTGACCTTGGCGGGGGATCAGACGGCGTTCGACTGAATGTAGTCGTCGACGAATTCGTGCATCGGCACCACGTGGTCCGAGAAGAAATGGTCGGCCCCCTCGATCACCCGATAGTCGATCTCGATGTTTTTCTGGTGGGCCAGCTTGTCGGCCAGCTTGTCGACCGCCGGTTTTTGGACCACCTGGTCCTGGTCGCCCTGGATGATCAGGCCGGATGACGGGCAGGGCGCGAGGAACGTGAAATCGTAGCGGTCGGCCGGTGGCGCGATGGACACGAAGGCGGAGATCTCCGGTCGCCGCATCATCAGTTGCATGCCGATCCAGGCGCCGAACGAAAAGCCGGCGATCCAGCAGGCGCGGGCATTCTGGTTGTAGACCTGCAACCAATCGAGGGCGGAGGCGGCGTCGGACAGTTCGCCAGCTCCGTTGTCGAAGGTGCCCTGCGAGCGGCCGACCCCGCGAAAATTGAATCGCAGGACCGAGAACCCGCGACGCGCGAAGGTCTGGTACAGGGTGAACACCACGCGGTTGTTCATCGTGCCGCCGTTCTGCGGGTGCGGATGCAGCATCAGGGCGATCGGCGCGCCGGTCTTCTTGCTGTGGTGATATCGGCCTTCCAGTCGGCCTTCCGGCCCGTTGAAAATGACCTCCGGCATGGTGCGCTGCGGTTTCCTCTCGTCGACTCACCAATGACCCCACGCCATGCTCTGGAAAGCGCGGGGCACGTTCAAAAAAAATCGCCGGTAAAACTTGATCAGATTAGTCGGATATCCTATATAGCTAACATCCAGGTCGGGAGAGGACTCCGGATCAAGGGAGCGCATAGTAACACCAATTTAGGTGACGGTTTCAAGAGCCAATGAAAGCATCTCTCTTGCAGC
Source organism: Magnetospira sp. (assembly GCA_028282245.1). GTDB lineage: Bacteria > Pseudomonadota > Alphaproteobacteria > Rhodospirillales > Magnetospiraceae > JANQGL01. The sequence continues at coordinate 10,305 of JANQIL010000029.1, read as the reverse complement.
GTCTGATCGAGGACATCGACTCCCACATCGCCCGTGATCCGGCGGCGCGGTCCAGGCTCGACGTGGTTCTGACCTATCCCGGTTTCCACGCCGTGCTGACCTACCGGTGGGCCAACGCCATGTGGCGGCGCGGCTGGCGGCTGCCGGCGCGCTGGCTCTCCTATATGGCGCGCATTGTGACCGGCATCGAGATCCACCCCGGGGCGACCATCGGCCGACGTTTTTTCATCGACCACGGAACCGGGGTGGTGATCGGCGAGACGTCGCGGATCGGCGATGACGTGACCATCTACCACGGCGTCACCCTGGGCGGCATCGCGCCATCGGTGAACAGCCGCGCGCAGGTCGATCAGAAACGCCACCCGACCATCGAGGACGGAGTGATCATCGGGTCGGGGGCGCAGGTCCTCGGCCCCTACACGATTGGCCGTTGCGCCCGGGTGGGCGCCAACGCCGTGGTGCACGGCGACGTCCCGGCCCGGGTGACCGCGGTCGGCATCCCGGCCAAGATCGTGGTGCCACGGGATGCCAGCAAGGCCGAGGCCTTCGCCGCCTACGCCACCGGCCCCGACGACATCCCCGACCCCGTGCTGCGGACCGTTGAGGGGCTTCGCGGCCAGGTGGCGGCGCTGCTGGGCCGGGTGGAGGAATTGGAGCGCGAGCTGGAGCGGCGGGACGTCCCGATGCCCCCGGCCGTGCCCGTGGAACCGGTCGACGAGGCCCGCCGCAAGGTGGTGTCTCTGCGCGACTGAGCGCGAACGATAAGGAGAATTCGACGTGAGGCTGAGCACCAAGGGACGTTACGCCGTGATGGCGATGGTCGATCTGGCCTTCCATAACAAGGGCAATCCGGTACCTCTGGCCGACATCGCGGAACGCCAGGAGATCTCCCTGTCCTATCTGGAACAGTTGTTCGGCCGGCTGCGCAAGGGCGGCCTGGTCAAGAGCGTGCGTGGCCCCGGCGGCGGTTACCTGCTGTCGCGGCCGGCCACGGATGTTCGGGTGTCCGACATCATCATGGCGGTCGACGAGCCGATCAAGGCGACGCGCTGCAAGCCCGGCTCGCCGGCCGGCTGTCGCCACAACAAGGCGCGCTGCCTGACCCACGACCTGTGGGAGGAACTGAGCAACCAAATCTATCTGTATCTCAGTTCGGTGTCGCTCGACGCCATTTGCCGCAACGATATCCTGGGCACCAGCGGGGTGTTCCTGCGCGGCGGCCCGGATCCGGCGGCGCCGCCGATCGAGCTGCGTAGCGCTGCCCAATGAGGCCATGAACCGCCGGACCGCCAACCACATCGCAGGAACGGACAGCCGCGCGGGCCCGTCCGGAGGAGCCGACGACCGATGACCGAGACCCTGAATTTGCCGATCTACCTGGACTACCAGGCGACCACCCCGACCGATCCGCGAGTCGTCGAGGCGATGCTGCCCTGGTTCAACGAGAGTTTCGGCAACCCGCACTCCCGCAACCACCTCTATGGGTGGCGGACCGAGGCGGCGGTGGACGAGGCGCGCCGCCAAATCGCCGAGTTGATCGGCGCCGACCCGCGCGAGATCATCTTCACCTCGGGAGCGACCGAGGCCAACAACACCGCGATCAAGGGCGTGGCCCATTTCTATGGGGACAAGAAGCGTCACCTGATCACCGTGGTCACCGAGCACAAGTGCGTGCTCGACACCTGCCGCCATCTGGAGCAGGAAGGCTTCGACGTGACCTACCTGCCGGTCAAGCCGAACGGTCTGATCGACCTCGATGAACTCGCCGCGGCGATCCGCGACGACACGGTGCTGGTGTCGGTGATGGGGGTCAACAACGAGATCGGGGTGATTCAGCCGTTGGCCGAGATCGGCGCCATGTGCCGTGCGCGCAAGGTGTTCCTGCACACCGACTGCGCGCAGGCGGTGGGCAAGATTCCGCTCGACGTGAATGCCATGAACATCGACCTGATGAGCATCTCGGGGCATAAGATCTACGGTCCGATGGGGATCGGGGCCCTGTTCGTGCGGCGTCGCCCGCGGGTCCGCCTGGAGGCCCTGATCAACGGCGGCGGACAGGAGCGCGGGATGCGGTCCGGCACCTTGCCGACCCCGTTGTGCGTCGGCCTTGGAAAGGCCTGCGAGATCGCCGGCCAGGAGATGGCGGCCGCGGCGGAACGGCTCAAGATGCTGCGCGACCGCTTCTACGGCCGGGTCATGGACGCGCTGCCCGAGGTCTATCTGAACGGCGACCTGGAGGCGCGCATCCCCGGCAACCTGAACCTGTCGTTTGCCTACGTGGAGGGCGAGGGGTTGATGATGGGCATCAAGGACCTGGCGGTGTCGTCGGGCTCGGCCTGCACCTCGGCGTCCCTGGAGCCGTCCTATGTGCTGCGGGCCCTGGGGGTCGACGAGGAACTGGCCCATACCAGCCTGCGCATCGGCCTCGGGCGCTTCACCACCGAGGCCGAGGTCGATCACGCGGTCGAGGTGATCGTCCGCGAGGTGAGCCGGCTGCGCGAGATGAGCCCGCTGTGGGAAATGGCGCAGGCCGGCATCGACCTGAAATCCATTCAGTGGGCCGAGCACTGATCCGCATTCGCCGTTCCCCGTCCGGCGCTGCGAACCGACGGGGCCGATCCAGGCACGAAGCTGCGTTCCGAGGCGAACGCACCGAAATGGAGGTTTCGAGATGGCTTACAGTGACAAGGTTATCGACCACTACGAGAATCCGCGCAACGTGGGGGCTCTCGACAAGGACGACGGCGCCGTCGGCACCGGTCTGGTCGGCGCGCCGGCCTGCGGCGACGTGATGAAATTGCAGATCAAGGTGAGCACGGACGGCATTATCGAGGACGCCAAGTTCAAGACCTTCGGCTGCGGGTCGGCCATCGCGTCCAGCTCGCTGGTCACCGAGTGGGTCAAGGGCAAGACGCTGACCGAGGCGGCGGAGATCAAGAACACCGCGATCGCCGAGGAACTGGCTCTGCCGCCGGTCAAGATTCATTGCTCGGTGCTGGCCGAGGATGCTATCAAGGCGGCGATCAGCGACTATCACACCAAGCACGCCACGACCGGGTCCAAGGCCGCCGAGTAGCCACGCGGCGCTCGGCGTCGACGGGGGAGTCGACGCATGACACAGACGATGCAACCGATCACGATCACCGAGGCGGCGGCCGAACAGGTTCGCGCCCTGCTGGCCCGGCGCGGCAAGCCGTCGGCCGGCGTCCGCATCGGAGTCCGCACCAAGGGATGTTCCGGAATGTCCTACACCCTCGAATTCGCCGACGAGAAAAGCGAGTTCGACGAGGTGGTGGAGAGCCACGGAGTCATCGTCATGATCGATCCGAAGGCGTCGATGTTCATCTTCGGCACCGAAATGGACTACGTGAACGAGAAACTGCAATCGGGTTTCGTGTTTCGCAACCCGAACGAGAAGGGACGTTGCGGCTGCGGCGAGTCGTTCCACGTTTGACCTTCGGTTGCACCGGGTCGGTGGTCGTCCCCGCCGACGGCCACCGTCCGCCATGGGAAGGCTGCCGCGCATGGATACCGAAAACACCGGCCCTCCGACGGACCGGGTCGACAAGGCGGCCCGGTCGCGGGTTCATGCCTGCTGGTCCTGCGGCGGGCCGGTGGCCGCGACCGCGATGTTCTGCGGCACCTGCCAGGCCGTGCAGCCGCCCAGTCAGGCCGACCACTTCGCCCGCCTCGGGCTCGACATCGCGTTCGATCTCGAACCCGCGCTTCTGGAGCGCAGGTATTTCGACCTGCAACGCCGGCTGCATCCCGACCGCTTCGCCACGAAGACGCCGCGCGAGAAGGCGTTCTCCATGCGTCAGGCGACCAGTCTCAACGAATCCTACGAATGCCTCAGGGACCCGCTGCGGCGCGCCGAGTACCTGATCGGCCTGCGGGGCGCCGAGATCACCGACGGCTGCAACATGGTCAACGATCAGGAAATGCTGATCGAGCAGATGGAACTGCGCGAGGCGCTGGCCGAGGCGGAGACGGGCGACGACGTTGCGGCCGTCGAGGCGCGGGCGCGAAACGACATCCAACTCTGCCTGGGCAAGCTGTCGGCCCTGTTCGCCGACCTCAGGATCGAGTCCGCCTGCCGTCAGGTGACCCGCCTCAAGTACCTGCGCAAGTTGGCCGAGGAGGCCCGCCAGCGCAGAGTCCAGATGGGACGACGCTGACCCCATGACCGACACCGTTCTGCTGCAAATCCACGAACCCGGCGAGACGCCGTTGCCGCACGCCAAGGACGGCAGCGTCGCGGTCGGCATCGATCTCGGGACCACCAACTCGGTGGTCGCGGTCAGCCGCGATCAGGTGGCCGAGGTGTTGCGCGACGCCGACGGCGCCGCCCTGGTGCCCTCGGTGGTCGCCTTTGCGCCCGACCGCTCGGCGCTGGTCGGCGAACTGGCCAGGCGCCTGTTGCTGTCGCGCCCCGACCACGTGGTCAGCTCGGTCAAGCGGCTGATGGGGCGTGGACTGGAGGACGTCAAGGCCCTGGCCGGTCAACTGCCCCATGCGATCGAACCAACTGAGGAGGGCCAATCGAAAATGGTCCGCCTCGCCGTGGCCGGGCATCGCCTGAGCCCGGTCGAGATTTCGGCCGAGATTCTCAAGGCGCTGAAGGAACGGGCCGAGGACACCCTGGGGCAGCGGGTGGCCCAGGCGGTGATCACCGTGCCGGCCTATTTCGACGACGCGGCGCGCGCCGCCACCAAGGACGCCGCGCGGATCGCCGGGCTGGAAGTGCTGCGGCTGGTCAACGAGCCCACCGCGGCGGCCCTGGCCTACGGGCTCGACAAGGAGGCGGAGGGCCTCTACGCGGTCTACGACCTGGGTGGCGGCACCTTCGACATCTCGATCCTGCACATGGAAAAGGGGGTCTTTCAGGTCAAGGCGACGGGCGGCGACGCGGCGCTCGGCGGCGATGACTTCGACCATGCCATCGCCGAGCATTTCCTGGCCGAGCGCAGGGCCGCGCTGGGGAGCGAGGATCTTCTGACTCGGAGCGAGGTCAAGCTGGCCCTGATGACGGCGCGGCTGGCCAAGGAATGCCTGAGCAGTCGCTGCTCCGGATGTCCAAGATGCGAGGGCGGGCAGCGCTGGGTGCTCGACGTGGGCGGCCGGCACAGCGAACACGAATTGGACCTGGCGGGCATGGATGCCCTTATCGCGCCGCTGGTCGAGCGGACCCTGGACATCGCGCGGGCGGTGCTCGACGACGCCCGGGTGAGTCCGGGCGACATCAAGGGCGTTGTGCTGGTCGGCGGCTCGACCCGGGTGCCCCTGGTGCGGGCGCGCATCGGCGACCTGTTCGGACAGCCGCCGCTGGCCGACATCGATCCCGACGAGGTGGTGGCGGTGGGGGCCGCCTTGCAGGCCGAGGCGCTGACCGTCGGGTCCGACACCCTGCTGCTCGACGTCACGCCGCTGTCCCTGGGCCTTGAGACCATGGGTTGCCTGGTCGAGAAGGTGATCCCGCGCAACACCCCGATTCCGGTTGCCAAGGCGCAGGAGTTCACCACCTACCAGGACGGTCAGACGGCGATGGCCATTCACGTGACGCAGGGCGAGCGCGAGATGGTTGACCAGAATCGCTCGCTGGCTCGCTTCACTCTCAAGGGCATTCCGCCGATGGCGGCCAGCGCGGCGCGCATCCGGGTCACCTTCGCGGTCGACGCCGACGGTCTGCTCACGGTGACCGCCGAGGAAGCCACGACCGGCGTTGCCCAGCAGGTGGAGGTCAAGCCGTCCTACGGCCTGAGCGACGACGAAATGGCGACGATGCTGCGCGACAGCCTGCGAAATGCCCGGCAGGACATGGAGGACCGCTTGTTGGCCGAGGCGCGGGTCGAGGCGGGGCGTCTGCTCGCCGCCCTCGATGCCGCCCTGGCGGCCGATGGCGATCTGTTGGACGCGGCCGAGCGGACGACCCTCGACGCCGCCATGCGGGCCCTGCGCGACGCCGTGTCCGACGGTGATCGCGAGTCCATCGGCGGCCTGGCGGGCGACCTCGAAGCGGCCAGCAAGCCGTTCGCGGAAAAGCGCATGGACCGGGGAATCCGTGCCGCCCTGTCCGGGGTTGCGGTGGATACCCTCGACCGGCCCGAGTCAACCTCCAAGAGTTCTTGACGCCGGGAGCGCGGCTTCCTATTGAATCGCCGCGTCTTTCCGAAGGAGAATGCGTCCATGCCCAAGATGACGTTCATCGAACCGAACGGCACCCGTCACGACGTCGAGGCGCCGGTCGGTCTGTCGGTGCTCGAAATCGCGCACAGGAACAAGCTGAAGCTGGAAGGCGCCTGCGAGGGATCATTGGCCTGCTCGACCTGCCACGTGATCGTCGACGAGGAATGGTACGACCAACTCGCCGATGCCACGGAGGACGAGGAGGACATGCTGGATCTGGCGTTCGGCCTGACCCATACCTCGCGGCTCGGCTGCCAGATCGTGATGACCGAGGACCTGGACGGTCTCGTCGTCACGCTGCCGGCGGCCACCCGCAACGTGGCGGTCGACGGCAAATAGCGGCGGCCCGACACCCTTATTCCACCGGGCGGCACCTATTCAGCGTTCGCGCAGGGCCAGCCCCAGCGATCCCAGGAACGGTTGCAGAAGGTATTCGTAGACCGACCGCGTGCCGATGCGAATGCCGCACTGGACCCGCATTCCGGGAACCAGATCATGGCGCAGGTCGGCGGCCTGGAAATGGCCGCCCTCTGTTTCGATGCGGACCAGATAGAAGGGCACTCCGTCCTCGGTCACGTCGGCGTCGGGGCTCACTTGCGCCACGCGCCCGGCAAGGCTGCCGAATCGCATGGCGTCCGACGAGGCGAGGCGCACCTGCACCGCCTGGCCGGGCTGCACGTAGCCCACGTCGCTGTTCGGGAGTTGCGCCTCGATGACCAGCCGATCATCGACCGGCACGATGTCGGCCACCCGGCCGCCAGGCCGCACCACGCCGCCCACGGTGCGGACGTGCAAGGTCTTGACGATGCCGTCGGCGGGCGCGCGCAACACCGTCCGCTCCAGGCTGTCTCGCAGGGTGCGGAGCGCCTCGGTCAGTTCGCTGACCGCCTTTTCCTCGTCCTGGAGCCGATCGCGCGCCGCCTCGACGAAGCCGGCCCGGATGGCGGCGAGGCGTGATTTGGCCTCGTTCAGGGCCGCCCGGGTGCGCACGATCAGCGCCTCGTCCTCGGCGATGCGGCTTCTCAGGGCCGTTGCCTCGCGCGCCAGGTCCAGATGTTTCATGCGGTTGGTGAGATCCAGCTTGAGCAGCTTGCGGCTGATCGTCATCTGCTCCTCGACGAGGTCGAGGCCGCGTCGGTTGCCGTCCAGGCGCGCCGATACCTCCCGCATTTCGTAGTCGCGCTGCTCGATGGCCTGACGCTGTGCCTTGAGTTCGTTCTCGACCCGCTCGCGACGGATCGCGAACAGGTTGACCGCCTTGTCCACCAGATCGCCGCGGCGGGCTCGAAGGTCGGGGTCGAAGATCGGTCCCTCGGCCCATGCCGCCTCGGCGCCCAGGCGGGCAATGGCGATCCGGTGACCGTCCAGGCGGGCCTGCATGCGGGCCAGATCGGCGTCGCTCTTGGTCGGTTCGAGGATCACCAGGGGTTGCCCATGCGTCACCCGATTCCCTTCGGCGACCCGGATGTCGGCCACGATTCCGCCTTCCAGGTGGGCGATTTCCTGCACCCGGCTGGCCGGCACCACCCGCCCCGTGGCCACGCTCACGATGTCCAGGCGGCCAATCGCCGCCCAGAGTCCGAACCCAATCACCATGCCGGCGCAGGCCAGCAGCAACAGGCGCGCGCCGCGTTTGCCATGCGTCATGGCGCGGCCTCCCGTTGCGACGGCGGACGCCCGGTTACCCGCACCAGACGCGGCACCGGCTTGCTGTCGAGGTCGAGAATCTGGCGGGCGCCGCGCAGGATCACCGGGTCGTCCGACACCACGATCAAGGTCCGGCGGTCGGCCGCCAAGTTCTTGAGGGTTTCATAGACGGTGGCCCGCCCTTCGGCATCGAGGCCCTCGGTGGGCTCGTCGAACACCACCAGCCGGCCGTCGACCGCCAGGGCGCGCGCCAGGGCGAGCCGCTTGCGGATGCCGGTGGCGAGACGCCGCCCGTTGTCGAAGATCGGAGTGGCCAGCCCGTCCGCGCTCTGATCGACGAACCGCCCGAGGCCGCAGGCGCGAATCAGCCGGTTGACCGTCGCCTCGTCGATTTCCGGATTGGCGATCCGCAGGTTGTCGAGCAGGCTGCCGTCGAGGAATCGCGGCTCCTGCGGAAGGAAGCTGATCTGGCGTCGCCACCAGACCGGATCGAGTTGCCGCGCGTCGACGCCGTCGGCCAGCACCTGGCCGCGATCCGGATCCAGCAACCCGACCAGCAGTCGGGCGAGGGTGGACTTGCCGGCTCCGTTGCGGCCGCCGACCAGGAGCACCGCGCCGGCCTCCAGGGACAGGTCCAGGGATTCGAACAGCGGCGCGGTGGCGCCCGGGTGGGTATAGGCCACGTCGCGCAGGTCGAGGCGGCCGGAATAGCGTTCGAGCACCGAGCCGCCCGGCTTCTCGACCGGCAGGCCGCCGAGGTCGCGCAGCCGTTCCAGGGCTTGCCCGGAGCGCGCCAGGGCCTCGCCGAGGTGGGCCAGCCGGGCCACCGGTCCGAGTGCCCGCGCGGCCAGGATGTTGGCCCCGATCAGCGCGCCCACGCCCAGCTCGCCGGCCACCACCAGGGTCGCCCCGGTGGCGATGATGGCGACTCCCATGACCGCCTGCGCCGACTGGGTCAGCGACTGGGCCAGCCCCTGGCGGCCGGCGATCCGGTGGCGCAGGGCGGCGGCGGCGTCCAGGTAGCGTTGCCATGCCTCCATCAGGAAGGGGCGGGCGTTGAAGACGCGCAGGGTGTCGGCCGCGAGGTCGGCCGAGACGACCAGCGACTGGCCGAGCGACTCGGCGTCGGCGAGTCGCCGCTGCGGTTCGCGCAGCAGGCGCAGCATGAGCACTCCGAGCAGCAGCACGAGGCCCACGAAGCCGAGCGCGATCAGGCCCAGGGTGGGATGCAGGAGGCCGAGCACGGCGACGAACAGCAGAGCGAACGGAATGTCCATCAGGGCGGCGGTGTTGGCCGGCGTGAACGCCGCCTCCACCGCGTCGAGGCCGCGCAGGCTGGCCCGCCGGCGGTCCACCGGCAATCGGTCGAGCGCCGTCCGGCGGGCGCCGAGCAACAGACCGAAGGCCCCGCTTGCCCGCCGCCGGTTGGAATCGCCGAGCACCGTCTCGGCGAGCATCAGGCGTGCCTGGCGGAACGCGAATTCGAGTCCGATGGCGATCAGCACGCCGGCCGTGAGGGTCGCCAGGGTGGCGTCGACGCCATGCGCCACGTAGCGGTTCAGAACCTGCATGACGAACAGCGGCGAGGCCAGGGCAAGAAGGTTGGCGAACAGCGACGCGATCAGGATCTCGGCGGCGGTCCATGGGTGCGCGGCCAGACGCCGGATCAGTTCGTTCATGGAGGACTCCCGGTGAGGATATCGGGCAGCCGGCGGTCGGTGTCCTCGGGGTCGGTGACCACGTCCGGGGTCAACTGGCCGGTGACCCGCAGCAGCGTCACCGCGGCGATCAGCGCGTCGCTGCGCGCGTTGGCGCTTTCGCTCAGCGCGTTGATGAGCGAGGTCTCGCCCGACAACACGTCGATCAGCGAGCGCTGTCCGAACCCGCGTTCCTCGCGCGCCAGTTCGAGGAACGCCTCGGACAGACCGGCCTGGGTCTCGCGCGAGCGCGCGGTGGCGCGCGCCGTTTCCAGGGCATGCCAGGCATTGCGCAGTTCCTCCTCCACGGCGCGTCGGGTGTCGCCCATGCGGCGGCTGGTGGCGACGAGGTCGGCTTCGGCGGCACGCAGGGTGTTGACGGCGGTGAAGCCGAGGTTGAACGGAAACGAAAGCTCGACCATGGCCACGGATTCACCCTTGAAGCCAAGGATGCCGGAAACGTCGCGTTTCCATTTCTGCTCGCCGATCGCCTCTATGGTCGGGAAAAAGCCCTGGCGGCCGGACTCCCGCGCGTTCTGGCGGGCGATCGCCTCGGCGAGGGCGGCCCGCTGAAGGTCGGTGCTGTGTCGGATGGCGCGGTCCAGGGCGTCGCCCAGGGTGCCCGGCAAGCGGCTGTCATCGATCCCGATCGGCGGCAGGACCGCCGGATCCCCCGGCATGTGCCCGAACACCGCCGTGAACCGGTTCTCGGCCGTTCGCAGGGCGCCCTCGGCGGCGATCCGCCGCGCCTCCGCCTCGGCGAGCTGGGTCTTGG
>JANQIL010000062.1 GCA_028282245.1 Magnetospira sp. | reverse complement strand
GCCTCGGGCGCCCGGGCGGCCGAGGCGCTCAACGACGCCGGCCGCCTGCTTGATCAGGCGGCGGGCCGTCTGAACGCCACGGTCGAGACCGGCACGCGCGGCCTGGCCCAGGTCGGGGAACGGATGCGCGGCGAGGCGGCGCGGACCGGCAAGGTCTCGGCCGACGCCACCAGCGCCATGGATGGTGCCGGCGAGGTCCTGAAGCGGCATCTGGAGGACCTGAGCAGCGGCTACAGGGACGCCCTGGCGGCGGTCGAGACGATCACCGCGGCCCTCGCCCAGCAGGGCCGCGACGTCAGCGGTCTGTCCGATCAGGCCCTGGCCAAGCTGAGCGTCTGGGACCGCACCCTGGAACAGCGCAGCCGGCAACTGGCGGCGACCTCGGAAAAGGTCTCGGCGCAGGCTCGCGAGGTGGCGAAGACCCTCGACGCCCAGTCGCGCGACATGCGGGAATCGGCGCGCGAGGCGGCGATCCTGCTCGAAGCCCTCAAGGAGCAGGCGGACAAGACCGCGTCCGACGATTTCCTGCGCCGCATGACCTTCATCTCCGAGACCCTCCAGTCGCTGGCGGTCGACATCATCCGGATGATGGAAACGCCGGTCTCGGAGGACGACTGGCAGCGCTACAGTCGTGGCGAGAAGGGTGTCTTCGTGCGCAAGATTTTGGGTTTCAAGGAGAAATCGAAGCTTGCCCAGATCGCCCAGCACTATCAGGAGAACACCGAGTTCCGCGACTACGTGGATCGCTACGTGGAGCAGTTCGAGGACGTGCTGAGCGGCTCGCGCGACAGCGACCGCAACAACGTGCTGGCCGCCACCTTCCTGACCGCCGACGTGGGCAAGGTCTACATGCTGCTGACCCGGGCGCTCGGGCGATAGGCCTTTCAACCCGTCCCGGACTCCTGCTATGAGGTACCTCGTTTCCGTGAACGAGGATTTTCCGCCATGGCGCGACGCAGGCAGATCTACGAGGGCAAGGCGAAGGTGCTGTTCGAAGGCCCCGAGCCGGGCACCCTGGTGCAGTACTTCAAGGATGATGCCACCGCGTTCAACAACAAGAAGAAGGGCACCATCACCGGCAAGGGGGTGCTGAACAACCGGATTTCCGAGTTTCTGATGATGCGCCTGGGCGAGATGGGGATTCCGACCCATTTCATCCGCCGTCTCAACATGCGCGAGCAGTTGATCCGGCAGGTCGAGATCATCCCGGTCGAGGTGGTGGTGCGCAACGTGGCCGCCGGCTCGCTGAGTCAGCGCCTGGGCCTCCCCGAGGGCTCGGCGTTGCCGCGCTCGATTGTCGAATACTGCTACAAGAACGACGACTTGGACGATCCCCTGGTGGCCGAGGAGCACGTGACCGCGTTCGGCTGGGCGACGCCGCAGGAACTGGACGAGATACTGTCGCTGGCGTTGCGCATCAACGACTACCTGTCGGGCCTGTTTTATGCCACCGGGCTGCGCCTGATCGACTACAAGCTGGAGTTCGGGCGGCTGTGGGAGAACGATCAGATGCGGATCGTGCTGGCCGACGAGATCAGCCCCGACTCCTGCCGCCTGTGGGATGTGAAGACCAACGAGAAGCTGGACAAGGACCGCTTCCGGCGCGACCTGGGGTCGGTCGAGGAGGCGTACCAGGAAGTGGCGCGGCGCCTCGGAATCCTGCCCGAGAGCGGGCCGACCGACGCCCCGGGCACCGAAACCCTGCAATAGGCCGATCCGCGAGGAGACTCGATCATGCGCGCCAAGGTCACCGTGATGCTGAAAACCGGGGTTCTCGACCCGCAGGGCAAGGCCATCGCCGCCGCTCTCGGCGCCCTTGGCTTCGAGGGGGTCCAGGGCGCCCGCCAGGGCAAGATCATCGAGCTGGATCTCGCCGAGACCGACGCGGCGACGGCACGCGAGCAGGTCGAGGAGATGTGCAGGCAACTCCTCGCCAACACGGTGATCGAATCCTACGCCATCGAGATGGAGTGATCCGGTGCGCGCCGCCGTCATCGTCTTTCCCGGCTCCAACTGCGACCGCGACATGCGGGTCGCCTTGCGCAACGCGACCGGGCGCGACCCCCGAATGGTCTGGCACCGCGAGACCGAACTGCCGGACGTCGACCTGATCGCCCTGCCGGGCGGGTTCTCCTACGGCGACTATCTGCGCTGCGGGGCGATGGCGTCCCATTCACCGATCCTGCGCGAGGTCAAGCGGGCGGCCGAGCGGGGGGTGAATGTGCTGGGGGTCTGCAACGGCTTTCAGGTGCTGACCGAGGCGGGATTGCTGCCGGGCGTGCTGATGCGCAACCGCGACCTGCGCTTCGTCTGCAGGGATGTCTGGTTGCTGGTCGAGAACGCCGAGACGCCATTTACGGAGGGTTACGAGGCCGGCGAGGTGATCCGCATCCCGATCGCCCACCACGACGGCAATTACCACGCCGACGAACTCACCCTCAGGCGCCTGGAGGACCGTGGACGGATCGTCTTTCGCTACTGTTCCGAGATGGGGACGGCCGACCGGGCCGACAATCCCAATGGCAGTTGCCTCAACATCGCCGGCATCGTCAACGAGCGGGGCAACGTTCTGGGCCTGATGCCGCACCCGGAGCGCCTCGCCGATCCGCTGCTCGGGGGCGCCGACGGAACTCCGATGTTCGCCGGCCTGGCAAGGGTGCTGGGCGCGTCTTGAGTCCGTGGCGTGTTTCGAAAAATAATGATGCGCCCCCCGAATCCTTCATTTGGGTTTGCGCGAGGACCGAACGGCTCCCCGGGGCTGATTTGGCTGGCGGATATTCGCCGCCTTTGATAATCAGGGAACACTGGCTCCGTGGCTCGTTGGATAGGGCGGCGGATTCCCGATCCCAGTGCCCGCGAAGGCCAAGCTGTTGCGTTGATGTATGTATTGAAGTGATGACCGCCGGGCGGACCATGATCGGGGGCCGTGATGGCGGGATGGGCGCCCGTAGCTCAGCCGGATAGAGCACTTGATTCCTAATCAAGGGGTCGCAGGTTCGAGTCCTGCCGGGCGCGCCAATTCCATTTTACCCTCCCCAACACCCATCAACACATTGAACGGCAAGGACAATTTCGGGTTCGAAAAGCCGCCTTTCCGGGAATAGGCCAAACGCTCGTCGAAGGTCAGTCTGAGGACGATTTTCTGCAATGGCAGGTGGCCTGATTCCCAGAGTTTCCAAGGGCTTGACGGGAAGCCGAGGGCGAGTTCGAACATTTCCTCGAAGGTGTGTTTCGGCGTCACGCCATTTGCCAGCATTTCCGCCGCCAGCAGTTTCTGCTTCTCAAGGTCGGTGATCTTCGATTCATAGGCCGAGATGACGGTCGCGTTGTCGGTCTCGACGATGCGGATCAGGAAGCGGTCGATTTCCTTCTCGATGCGGGCGATGTCCTGCTTCAGGTCCGCAAGGATGTGTTTGCCCTGTGCCAGCCGTCCGGTCCAGGCCTCCTTGAGCACGGTCCGGACC
>JANQIL010000121.1 GCA_028282245.1 Magnetospira sp. | reverse complement strand
ATTCGAGGTTCGCGACATTATTCGGGGCAAACTCCATGGCGAACCTCGACTCCAAAACCACACTAGAATCAGATTATTACCTAGTGTCCTTATCGAATCCGAAGTTCGAAAATGCCCGCCAAACAATGCTCCGAACTTCGGATTCGGGACACTAGTGGATCGGATCCGACGCTTGGCACCCAAGCTTTGGATCGGTCGATCCACTAAGCTATTGATCTGGTGGTTCGTTCCCGGAGAGTGATGGGTTGGATTGACGTTATGGCCACCCTGTTCGAGAGTCAGGCTCCGAGACCGCTGGCCGACCGTCTGCGGCCAGGCACCCTCGGCGACGTGGTGGGGCAGGATCATCTGCTGGGCGACGACGGACCGCTACGGCGGATGATCGACGCCGGGAGGCTGTCGTCGATCGTTCTGTGGGGACCGCCGGGAACCGGCAAGACGACCATCGCCCGCCTGATCGCCGAGCGCGTCGATCTGTCCTTCGAGCCCCTGTCGGCGGTGTTCTCCGGGGTGGCCGACCTGCGCAAGGTGTTCGACCGGGCGCGCGAGCGGCGCGCCGCCGGGCGCGGCACGCTACTGTTCATCGACGAAATTCATCGCTTCAACCGGGCCCAGCAGGACGGGTTCCTGCCCTACGTGGAGGACGGCACGGTGGTCCTGGTCGGCGCGACCACGGAGAATCCGTCGTTCGAACTGAACGGGGCCCTGCTGTCGCGCTGCCGGGTGCTGGTGCTCAACCGGCTGGGCGACGACGCCCTGGAGACGTTGGCGGCGCGCGCCGAGGCGGAGGTCGGGCGGCCGCTGCCGCTGGACGACGAGGCGCGGGCGGCGCTCCGGGCGATGGCCGACGGCGACGGGCGCTATCTGCTCAACATGGCGGAATCCCTGTTCGACCTGCCGGAGGGCGGGCAACTGGACGCGGCCGGACTGACCGCCGCCGTGCACAAGCGGGCGCCGCTCTACGACAAGGCCCAGGAAGGGCACTACAACCTCATCTCGGCCCTGCACAAGTCGTTGCGCGGATCGGACACCGACGCCGCCCTGTACTGGCTGGCCCGCATGCTGACGGCCGGCGAGGACCCGCTCTACATCGCCCGCCGGCTGACCCGGTTCGCGGTCGAGGACGTCGGATTGGCCGATCCCAACGCGCTGCCGCAGGCCATCGCCGCCTGGGAGGCCTATGACCGCCTGGGCTCGCCGGAGGGCGAACTGGCGCTGGTGCAGCTGGTCATCTACCTGGGCACGGCGCCCAAGTCCAACGCCGCCTACAAGGCGGAGGCGGCGGCGCGCCGGCTGGCCCGGCAATCGGGGTCGCTGATGCCGCCCAAGCACATCCTCAACGCCCCCACGCGGCTGATGAAGGATTTGGGCTACGGCAAGGGGTATGCCTACGATCACGACGCCGAGGACGGCTTCTCGGGACAGGATTACTTCCCGGACGGCATGCGCCGCCAGCGCCTCTACGACCCCGGCGACAGGGGGTTCGAGCGCGAGATCGGCAAGCGGCTCAAGTTCTGGGACAACCTGCGGGAGAAGCGGGGCGGCGCATGACCGCCTCCGCGCAGTGCCGCGAAAAATCCGAGACAGTATGCGCTTCAGGTAGTACCGTGAAGGCTTGCGCGATACGGGGGAGGGACCGATGCGGCTGGTTTTCGTCCACGGCTGGAGCGTCACCGACACCGACACCTACGGCGGCCTGCCGGAGGCCCTGGCGGCGAGGGCGGGTGATCGCGGACTGGATCTGGACATCTCCCATGTCTGGCTCGGGCGCTACATCAGCTTCAACGACGCGGTGAGCATGCACGACGTGGTGCGGGCCTTCGACCGCGCCCTGCGCGACACCATCCCCGCCGACGGCGGGGGGATTCAGACCTTCTCGTGCATCACCCATTCGACCGGCGGGCCGGTGGTCCGCGAATGGCTGGACGCCTATTTCGGCGCCAAGGGGCTTTCGGGCTGTCCGTTGCGACACCTCGTCATGCTGGCGCCGGCCAATCACGGCTCGCCGCTGGCCGCCCTCGGCAAGGGGCGGGTCGGGCGCATCAAGGCGTGGTGGAATGGCATCGAGCCGGGGCAACGCATCCTGAACTGGCTGTGCTTGGGCAGCCCGGAGCAGGAAAGCCTTTGCGAACGCTATCTGGATTACAATCCGGTGCGCGACGGGGTGTTTCCGTTCGTGCTTTCCGGTCAGACCATCGACCGCAAGTTCTACGATTTCCTGAACAGCTATCTGGTCGAAAAGGGATCGGACGGCGTGGTGCGGGTGGCCGGCGCCAATCTCAACTACGGCATGGTGACCCTGGTCCAGGACGTCGGGCCGCCGCGCACCGTCCGCCACGCCCTCGACCAGGTGGACTTGGCGCCGCTGCGGGTCGAGCCGCGCAAGGGCCGCATGGTGGCGCGGCCGCGCGCCGTGGCCTTCGGAGTGATCCCCGACGCCAGCCATTCCGGCGACGACATCGGCATCATGCGCAGCGTGACCCCGGCCAGTGCCGACGCCAAGCCGGTGGTGGCGTCGATCCTGGACTGCCTGTCGGTGGCCGACGCGGACGGCTATCAGTCTCTGGGCAAGCAACTGGCGGCGCGCACCCGCGAGGTGCAGCGGGCCGACAAGGAGTCCGACCGCCACGCCTTTACCCAGCTCGTGTTCGGCATCCGCGACCATGTCGGCAACCCGGTGAACGATTTCGACCTGATCCTGCTGGCCGGACCGGAGGGGCGCCCGGAGAACCTTCCGTCGGGGTTCTTCGTCGATCGTCAGCGCAACGGCAACACGCCGAACCGGCTCGTTTACTACGTGGACCACAACAAACTGAAGCGGGTCGAGGGGGGCGTCCTCGGGTTCCGGGTGTTCGGCCGCCCGTCCGACGGCATGGCGCTCTACAAGCCGGCCGAGTTCCTGACCAGCGGCATGACGCTCGGCAACATCCTCAAGGCCAACGAGACCCTCTACGTGGACATCGTCCTGCACCGCTTCGTGGACCGCGAGGTATTCCGCTTCGATCCGGGCGGGGGTGCGCGTTGGTCGTTCAAGGACGTCCCGCCGTCCGGGACCTACGTGGACGAACCGTAAGTCTCAGCGTGCTCTTGCACCGTCGGCGCGGCGGATTATCTCACGGCCAGTTTGGTCCGTGGAGAGAACGATGTCCGAGACCTATCACACGGTCTGTCCGCGCTGCGCCACCGTCAACCGCCAGTCCGGCGCGATGCCGGCCGGGCCGCTCAAGGAGTGGGTTTCACGCCACACATGAAGCCGATCGGTCGTGGTGCGCGAGCGCCCTGGTTGTCTGGCCCGCATGGGTGCCTTGCCCCGGCACTGGATGACCACCTCGACGCAGGAGTGATACGGATTCCGGATGATCAATTCGGGATCCGTCTCGAGTCGCCATGACGCCTGAACGCGCCTGTGCTATTGAGCGCGCATGAACGCCGTTCTCATTCTCTCCATCGCCGTTGGCGGGGCCGTTGGCGCGGTGGGCCGCCATGTGGTCTCGACACAGGTGACCCATTGGCTGGGCCACGGCTTTCCCTACGGAACCCTGGTCGTCAACATTCTGGGGTCGTTTCTGCTGGGGGTGCTGGCAGAGACCCTGGCCCAGACCTGGTCGCCGCCGCCCGAACTGCGCGACGCCATTCGGGTCGGCTTCCTGGGCGCCTTCACAACCTTTTCCACCTTTTCGCTGGACCTCTACACCCTCGTGATCGAGCGCCAGGAGGTGGCGGCGGGCACCGCCTATGTCGTTGCCTCGGTGGTGCTTGGCGTGCTGGCCCTGGTGCTCGGGCTGGCGGCGGCGCGCCTGGTTCTGCCGTGAGCGGGGTGGTGACGCGGACGGTGACGACCCAGGAGGCCGGGCAGCGGCTAGACCGCTGGTTCCGCGCCCATTTTCCGGGATTCACCCAGGGGCGCTTGCAGAAGCTGCTGCGCACCGGTCAGGTGCGGGTCGACGGCGGCCGCGCCAAGGCCGGCCAGCGCCTGGAGGCGGGGCAGGAGGTGCGGGTGCCGCCGCTCGGCGAGGCGCCGCCCCCCAAGGATTCGCGGGATCCGCCACCGCCCGATCCACGGCGGGCGGCGGCGTTGCGCGACCGGGTGCTGTTCATGGACCGCGACCTGTTGGCGATCGACAAGCCGGCCGGCTTGGCGGTGCAGGGCGGCAGCGGCACGACACGCCACCTGGACGCGATGCTCGACGCCCTCGTGTTCGATGCCCACGAGCGACCGCGCCTGGTTCATCGGCTCGACAAGGACACCTCGGGGGTGCTGATCCTGGCGCGCAACGCCGTCGCGGCGCGCCGGCTGGCCACGGCCTTCAAGTCCCGGGCGGCCCGCAAGCTCTACTGGGCGGTGGCGGTCGGCGAGCCGAGGCCGCGCGCCGGGCGCATCGACGCGCCGCTGGCCAAGCGGGCGGGGCGCGGCGGCGAGCGGGTGGTTGTCGACGCGAGGGACGGCAAGCCGGCCGCCACCACCTATCGGATCGTCGATGCGGCGGCCGGGCGGGCGTCCTGGCTGGCCCTGGAGCCGCTCACCGGGCGCACCCATCAGTTGCGCGTCCATTGCGCGACGCTGGGCATGCCGATCCTCGGAGACGGCAAGTACGCGGGGCGGGCCGCGTTTCTGGACGGTTTGCCCGACGCGCGGCGTCTGCACCTCCACGCCCGGGCCCTGCGCCTGCCGGAGCCGGACGGGCGGTTCCTGGAATTGACGGCGCCGCTGCCGCCGGGGATGGCCGACACCTTTGCGGCGCTCGGGTTCGAGGCGGCATCGCCGGATGCCGGGTTCGACGATTCTACTTGACGCCGATGCAGCGGATCTTGTTGTCCGTGGTTTCCTGAATCTGGATTTCGTAAGACGCCGGAATGGTGCCCCGGCAGACCCCGGTCTTGACCTGCGGTCCCTTCAGGGCGGTCACCACGAACTGGAGGCTCGAATACTGGTTCCGGCCCTCGTTGCAGATCGGGTCCTCCCAGGTGCAGCACTGCATCTCGCCGGGGTCGACCCGTGATTCGAACGTGCCGCCGACCAGGATGCTGACCCGCACCGGGGTGCCGGTGCCGTTGTTGACGCACAGCGCGCCGGCGGGTGTCGACATGGCGAGGAGAATGCCGGCAAGCACGAGAGCCGCGACGATTCTGCCGGAACGCATGACCATCTCCGGTTTGGGTGACTGGGTGGGTTTGAAATCATGTCGGCGTCGCCGCGTCAAGCGAACTTTCCGGCGGGGAGCCATGGTGCCGCCACGGAGACAGCCGGTCAAATCGAGCCGGGATGGCTTCGATTTGACCGGTGAATCACTCTCCGGGAATGACAATTGCGAAATTTCATGCGCTCGGATCGCTCCTGGGGCGATTGTGTCCGAACGCAAGTCGCGTAAATCGCGACGCCTTGTCCCAAGGGCGTTGGCGTCGCGAGAGGTGTTACGGGGTGACCACCACCTCGACGCGGCGGTTGGCGCCTTCGTTGACCTCGTCGCCGGTCGCCACCGCCAGGCGGCCCTCGCCGTACGAGTTGACGATGATGCCGCCCATGATCTGACCGCCCAGGGCGGCGGCGATGGCATCGGCCCGTTTCTGCGCGAGCATCATGTTGTAGTCGGCGGAGCCCATGGTGTCGGTGTGCCCGGAGATGTCGACCGAGGACGCGTTCATCGCCTTGAACGTGCTGATGATGGTGTCGATGGTGCTCATGCCGGCGTCGTCGACCATGGTGCTGTCGAAACCGAAGTAAACGACGAAGGTCTGCGGCATCGGAGCCGGGGCCGGGGCCGGCTTGGGCTTCGCCATCGGCATCGGCTTCAGGGCCTCCATGGCGGCCTCGAAGCCGTCACGGCAGAACGCGATGTCGTCGGGCTGGAAGTTTTCCTCCTGCTCCTGCATCCAGCAGTCGAACATCGCCTGCGCCTTGGCGGCGGCGGCCGGGTTCGACTCCTTGCCGGCCGCGAGGGCGGCGGTCAGCCGGTCATGGGCGGCGGTCAGGTCGCCCATGGCTTCCTCGGGGATGTCGCGCTCGGACACCATCTGCGGTCCCGCGTCCTGTCCCATCGCGGCGGCGCGGCCCTTGCTGTTGAAGAACGCGGCATCGGACCAGTCGCCCTCGTCCCGCTCCAGGGTCGCCAGCATGACGTATTCCGATTTCAGGGCGTCGCCGAAGGTGTCCTGGCCCTGCATCGCCTTGGTGCCTTCGATGTCCCAGTTGGACGCGCAGGCGGAGACCAGCATCGTGGCGGCCGCCGGAACCAGCAGTTTGCTCAACGTTTTCATGTGTCCACCTCTTGGATTTGAAAAAAGTCGAATGTGGTATCGAGAGTGACTCGCGGAAACGGCGGGCGGTGCCGTTCCGCCCTACTGCGCCTCCGTCGGTCCGCCCGTCGTCTGAAGCGTGACGGCGTCGCCGGTGATGATGAAGGTCACCGAACCGTCGGACGCATTGTAGGTCCATTTCTCGACCGGCCCCATCTTGGACAGGTCGTCCGGCTTGCCGAGGCTTTCTTCGAGCTGTTGGCGGGTTTCCGCCTGGCGTGATTTGTCGACCAACTGCTGCTTGGTCGGATCGCCGCAGGCGGCCACGGCGAGAAGGGTGGCACAGGCGACGGCTGCGGAGGTCAGCTTTCTCATTGTGCTTCATCCTGAGTGTGTGAAAACTTGGTAAGTTGCTTTTCCCCTGTATAAACTATGGCCCATCCGCCGTTCGAAACCAATAATGAATGTTTGACGAGTGGATGAACCGGCACGGCGGCCCCCGAAGGCATGCCGTCCATGAACCTCAAGCCAGAAGGACGACCGATCCGATGACCCGACCCCTGTTGCATCTGGTGTTCGGCGGCGAGGTCCGCGACCCGTCCGAGAATGTTTTCGTCGATCCGGAAAACCTGCATATCGTGGGGATATTCTCCGGTTACGATGCGGCCCACAAGGCTTGGCGGGCCGCCAGCCAGGCCCGGGTCGACGAGGCGCACGCCAAATACGTGATCGTGCATCTTCACCGGCTCATCGATCCCGATCATCCCGAGGCGACGGACCACGGGTGAGCGGGCGCCCGGCTCGGCTCCAATCCATTGGATAGGTGCGAAAGCGCATGCTTTCATTGGAAATAATCGCCGTATTTTCCGAGTCGGATCGTGAAATGGCGTTGGCCCGACGGCCGGGCGACCTGATATAGGGATAAGGGACGCGGCGCGTTGCCACGGAACCGCTGACGGAACCGCAGGGTGCTCGCGATGTCCGAACCGCTCAAGCTTGCCGTTTTCGACTGCGACGGAACCCTGGTCGACAGCCAGGGCGCCATCGTGCGGACCATGGCCGCCGCGTTCGCCGCCTGGAACCTGCCCGAGCCCGAGCCGGCGAAGGTGCGCCGGGTGGTTGGCCTGCCCCTCGTCGAGGCCATCTCCCGGCTGTGGCCGGACGGCGACATCCAGGCCTGCGCGGCCCTTTCCGAGACCTACAAGGAGAATTTCGGCGGGCTGCGACGGGCCGACGCGGTGGAGGAACCGTTGTTCCCCCACGCCGTCGAGGCTTTGACGGCGTTGCGCGACGACGGCTGGCTGCTCGGAATCGCCACCGGGAAGTCGCGCCGAGGGCTTGTCAATACCCTTGAGGGTCACGGTCTGCTCGACCGCTTCATAACCGTTCAGACGGCCGATACGGGGCCTGGAAAGCCGGCCCCCGACATGCTTCTGCGGGCCATCGCGGAGGTCGGCGGGGATGCCCGGCGAACCGTGATGGTCGGCGACACCACATACGATATTCACATGGCGCGGAGCGCTCGGGTGGCCGCGTTGGGCGTCTCGTGGGGATACCATGAGACGCAGGAGCTGATCGACGCCGGTGCGTTCCGGGTTCTCGACGATTACCGCGACCTGCGGAACGTCCTGCGTAGCGTTTGGGAGACTGCATGATGCTCAAGAAGGTACTCATCGGGTTGGCCGGTGTGCTGACGCTGGCGGTCGTCGCCATCGTCGTCGTGCTGGCGACGCTCGACTTCAACCAATACAAGGGAGTCATCGCCGAACAGGCCAAGGCGGCGACCGGCCGCGACCTGCGGATCGATGGCGATATCGAGGTCGGCATCTCGTTCGTTCCGTCGCTGATGGTCGATGGGGTGAGCCTGTCGAACGCCGACTGGGGATCGCGGCCGCAAATGCTCACCCTTGAGCGGGTCGAGGCCAAGGTCGGCCTGATCCCGTTGCTGTTCGGCACCGTGGACGTGCGGCGATTCATCCTGGAGGGGGTCGATCTGCTGCTGGAAACCGACGCGGACGGCCGCGCCAACTGGACCATGGCGCCGTCCGGGACGGCGGCCGAGGCGGCCCCGGCCCCGGCGGACGGAGAGGGCGGCATGGGCGCCCTTCCGGTGATCCGCGAGGTCGTCCTCAAGGATGTCAAGCTGACCTACGTGGACGGGGTGGCCGGTGAAACCCAGACCATCGCCATCGAGCGTCTGATGGCCGGCGCGGACTCCGCCGACTCGCCGCTCTCCTTCGAGTTGGCGGTGGCCTACAACGGCGCTCCGATCGAGGTCGGCGGCACGGTTGGCGCCCTGGCCGCCGCGATGGCCGGCGACGTGCCGTTTCCGGTCGAGATCGAGGCCAGCGCCTTCGATGCCACCGCGACCGTGAACGGATCGATCGCGCGCCTTCACGAGGCGAAGGGGATCGACCTCACCCTCGGTGCCCGGGTCGCCGATCTGGCCGAGACCTTCGCCGCCGCCCAGGCCGCGTTGCCGCAACTGAAGGGGGCCGCGCCGCCACCGTCGACCTCCATCGACCTGTCGGCCCGGGTGCGCGACACGGCCGGCGGGTATGCCGTCGAGGACTTGATGTTCAAGGCCGGATCGAGCGATCTCGCGGGCAGCATCTCGGCCGCCCTCGACGGGCCCCGGCCGGCCGTGGTCGCCCGCCTCGCCTCGACCCTGATCGACACCAACGACTTTGTCGGCGCGGGTGGCGGGGGCGACGCCGCGACCCCGTCGGACGATGGCGCCGAAGGAAAAAAAACCAAGCTCTTTTCGTCCGATCCGTTGCCACTGGACGGTCTCAGGGCGGTTGACGCCGACCTGACGTATCAGGGCCGGAAGGTGGTGGCCGGCAATCTGGTGGTGGAGAACGTCGATCTCGCCGTGTTGCTCCGCAACGGCCGCCTCTCGGTCACCCCGAAGAACGCCGACCTTGCCCAGGGCAAGGTCTCCGGCGCGGTTATCCTGGATGCCTCGGCCGGCGACGCGGTGGCTCTCGACGTTGATCTCAAGGTGGCGAAGCTGCTGGCCGGGACCCTGGCCGAGGACCTGACCGGCAAGCCGGTGCTCGAGGGCGGCATGACCGACGTCGACGTGACCCTGAAGGGTCGCGGCGGATCTGTGGCCGCGCTCATGGGGGGCCTGAACGGCAACCTGCTGGTGAACGTGGGCAAGGGCACCATCGACAACGCCTACGTGGATCTGGCCGGCGGCAACCTGTTGAGCAACCTGGTGCCGACCCTGACCGGCGAAAAGAAGACCTCGGAGCTGTCCTGCGCCGTCCTCAACGTGAACATCACCGACGGGCTGGCGAGGATCGACAAGGGTCTGGCGGTGGAAACCAGCGAGCAGCTCGCGCAAGGCGACGGCGAGATCAACCTGAAGACCGAGGATCTGACCTTGCGCGTGCACCCGCGAATGACCGACAGCGTGGGGGCGAGCGCCGGCGGCATCGCCAAGCTGGTCAAGGTTTCCGGGACCCTGGCCGAGCCGAGCATCGGGCTGGATGAACTGGGGATTGCCAAGACCGCCCTGTCGGCGGTCGGCGCGGTGGCCACCGGCGGACTGTCGCTGGTTGCCGAGAGCGCTCTCGATTCGGCGCTCGACGACGACTACCCGTGCCTGACCGCGCTTGGCAAGGAGCCGCCGGCCGATGCCGCGAGCGGGGCGTCGTCCGGGTCCGATTCGACCGATGGCGGTTCGTCGGCCAGCGGGGCGGCCAAGGACCTGGGGGGCAAGATCAAGGGGCTGTTCGGAAACTGATGCCCCCCCGGCGCTTCTACAAGACCGCCGCCGCCGCCGGCCCCGTCGCCGGCGGCGGTTTCACCGTTCTGCTCGACGACCGATCGGTGCGCACCCCGCGCGGCGCGCCGCTGATCGTCGATTCCACCGGATTGGCCGCCGCCTTGGCCGAGGAGTGGGCGGCCCAGGGCGACCGGATCGATCCGGAGAGCATGCCGCTGTTCCGCCTGGTCTGCACGGCCGTCGACCGCACCACGGCGGCGCGCGACGATCTCGTCGCCGGGCTCCTGCGTTACGCGGAGACCGATCTCCTGTGCTACCGGGCCGACCATCCGTCCGACCTGGCGGCCCGGCAGGAGGCGGTCTGGCAGCCGCTGCTCGACTGGCTGGCCGAACGCCATGCGGCGCGGCTCCTGGCGACGACCGGGATTCGGCCGGTGATTCAGCCGGTCGCGGCGCTGGCGCGACTGCGAGACGTCCTCGTCGCGCTGCACCATGTGCCGCTCACCGGGCTCTCCGCGGCGACCCGGGCGTCGGGCTCGCTGGTCATCGGGCTGGCGCTGCTGGAGGCCCGGATCGATGCAACCGAAGCTCTTGAGGCCTCGCAACTCGATGAAACCTATCAGTTGGAGCGGTGGGGCGATGATTCGGAGGCGGCGGCGCGCCGGTCGGCCCTGGCGGCCGATCTGGCGGCGGCCGAGCGGCTGTTCCGGTTGACCACCGGGGATTGACCCGTCGCCACCCGTGTATGGTGTCTTTTCGCTGGTGCAGCATAAGCCCGCCGTGCTATTGCATGAGGTTACTTGTTCGGTTACACGGTCGAGGGCCCACCATGCACGACATCATCCAGCAACTGGACGAGAAGCGCCGCCTGGCCCGTTTGGGCGGTGGCCAAAAGCGCATCGACTCTCAGCATTCCAAGGGCAAGCTGACGGCGCGGGAGCGCATCTACCTGTTGCTCGATCCGGGCTCGTTCGAGGAATGGGACATGTTCGTCGAACACCGCTGCACCAGTTTTGGCATGGAGAATCAAAAAACCCCCGGCGACGGCGTGGTGACCGGATATGGCACCGTCAACGGACGGCTGATCTTCGTGTTCAGCCAGGATTTCACGGTGTTCGGCGGCTCGCTCTCGGAATCCCACGCCGCCAAGATCAGCAAGATCATGGACCGCGCCATCGAGGTCGGGGCGCCGGTCATCGGGCTGAACGATTCCGGCGGCGCCCGCATCCAGGAGGGTGTTGATTCCCTGGCCGGCTATGCCGACGTGTTCATGCGCAATGTGATGGCGTCCGGCGTGGTGCCGCAGATTTCGGTGATCATGGGGCCCTGCGCCGGCGGCGCCGTCTATTCGCCGGCGATGACCGATTTCATCTTCATGGTCGAGGACACCTCCTACATGTTCGTGACCGGACCGGAGGTGGTCAAGACGGTGACCCACGAGGAGGTGACGGCGGAGGAACTGGGCGGCGCCCTGACCCATGCCGCCAAGTCGGGCGTGGCCGATCGGGCGTTTCGCAACGATGTCGAGGCGCTGCTCATGCTGCGCCGCCTGATCGACTTCCTGCCCCCCAACAATCGCGAGAAGCCGCCGCTTCGCCCGACCTCGGACCCCGCCGACCGGATCGACCATTCGCTCGATACCCTGATTCCGGACAACCCGAACCAGCCCTACGACATGAAGGAGCTGATCCACAAGGTGATCGACGAGGGCGACTTCTTCGAGATCCAGCCCGAGTATGCCCGCAACATCATCGTCGGTTTCGCGCGCATGGAGGGGGCCTCGGTCGGAATCGTCGCCAACCAGCCGATGGTCCTGGCCGGCTGCCTGGACATCGACTCGGCGCGCAAGGCGGCCCGCTTCGTGCGGTTCTGCGACGCCTTCAACATTCCGATCGTGACCTTCGTCGACGTGCCGGGCTTTATGCCCGGCACCAAGCAGGAGTACGGCGGCATCATCAAGCACGGCGCCAAGCTGCTGTACGCCTTCACCGAGGCCACGGTGCCCAAGATCACGCTGATCACCCGCAAGGCCTATGGCGGCGCCTACGTCGTGATGAGTTCCAAGCACCTGCGCGGCGACGTCAACCTCGCCTGGCCGTCGGCCGAGATCGCGGTGATGGGGCCGAAGGGCGCGGTGGAGATCATCTTCCGCCAGGACATGGGGGATCCCGACAAGATCGCGGCGCGCACCGAGGAATATCGACAGAAATTCGCCAATCCGTTCATCGCCGGGCACCGCGGGTTCATCGACGACGTGATCATGCCCCACCATACCCGCAAGCGAATCTGCCGCTCGCTGGCCATGCTGCGCAACAAGGACATCAAGAACCCATGGCGCAAGCACGGAAACATCCCGTTGTGAGGCTTCGGGACGCGGTGGAGAAGGATTTCAACGTGGCGGACGCCTGCAAGGGGATTAGCTAGATGTTCAAGAAGATCCTGATCGCCAATCGGGGCGAGATCGCCTGCCGGGTGATCAAGACGGCGAGGCAGATGGGGATCGCCACCGTCGCCGTCTACTCGGAAGCCGACAAGGACGCCCTGCACGTGCTGTCGGCCGACGAGGAGGTGGCGATCGGCCCGTCGCCGTCGAATCAGTCCTATCTGGTCATGGACCGCATCATCCAGGCCTGCCGGGACACCGGTGCCGAGGCGGTGCATCCTGGGTACGGATTCCTGTCCGAGAACCCGGAATTCGCGCGCCGTCTGGAGGCCGAGGGGATCGTCCTCATCGGCCCCGGACCCAAGGCCATGGAGGCGATGGGCGACAAGATCACCTCCAAGAAACTGGCCAATGAAGCCGGAGTGAGCACCGTGCCCGGTCATCCGGACGCGGTGAGCGACGTCGACGAGGCGGTCGAAATCGCCAATCAGGTCGGGTATCCGGTGATGTTGAAGGCGTCGGCCGGCGGCGGCGGCAAGGGCATGCGGATCGCCTGGAACGACGACGAGTGCCGCGACGGCCTACAGCGGGCCCGCAACGAGGCGGCGTCCAGCTTCGGCGACGACCGGGTGTTCATCGAGAAGTTCATCGAGGAACCGCGCCACATCGAGATTCAGGTGCTGGCCGATTCGTTCGGCAACACGGTCTACCTGGGGGAGCGGGAGTGCTCGGTGCAGCGCCGCCACCAGAAGGTCATCGAGGAGGCGCCGTCACCCTTCCTCAACGCCGAGGTGCGTAAGGCCATGGGCGAACAGGCGGTGGCCCTGGCCCGGGCGGTCGATTACAAGTCGGCCGGGACGGTGGAGTTCATCGTCGACCGCAACCGGAATTTCTATTTCCTGGAGATGAACACCCGCCTTCAGGTGGAGCATCCGGTGACCGAGTTGGTCACCCGCCTCGATTTGGTCGAGCTGATGATCCGCATCGCCGCCGGCGAGCCTCTGCCGTTCGAGCAGAAGGACATCCGGGTGCGCGGCTGGGCGGTCGAGGCGCGCGTCTATGCCGAGGACCCGTTCCGCAACTTCCTGCCGTCCATAGGCCGCCTGCGGGCCTATCGGGAGCCGCAGGACAGCCAGTACGTCCGGGTCGATTCCGGGGTCATGGAGGGCGGCGAGATCTCCATGTACTACGATCCCATGATCGCCAAGCTGATCACCCATGGGGTGGACCGGGCGCATGCCATCCAGCACATGCGGCGCGCCCTCGACGAATTCCACATCCGCGGGGTGTCGCACAACCTGAGCTTCCTGGCCGCGCTGATGGCGCATCCCCGGTTCAACTCCGGCAAGCTGACCACCAATTTCATCGCCGAGGAATACCCCAGCGGATTCCATCCGGCCGACCTGCCGTCCGAGGATCCGCGCCTGCTGATCGCCGTGGCGGCCAGCGTGCACCGCGCCTATCAGGACCGGGCGGCGAAGATTTCCGGCCAGATGTCGGGCCACGAGCGCGAGGTCAGCCTGGAGTGGGTGGTGTTTTTGGGCCGCGACCGCTACCACACCCACCTGGAGCCGATCGACGGCGGCTTCAACATCGAGATCGATACCGAGCCGCACCAGCTTCTCACCGACTGGGGGCTGGGCGAGCCGCTGCTGCGCGGCCGCATGGACAACCGGCCGTTCTGCATGCAGATCGAGCGTTATAGCTTCGGCTACCGGATGTTCCATGCCGGCTCGCAGGCCGACGCCATGGTTCTGGCGCCCCATATCGCCGCGCTGCAGGAGCTGATGCCCGAGAAGCAGCCGCCGGACATGAGCAAGTACCTGATGTCGCCGATGCCGGGACTGCTGGTGTCGCTGGCCGTCGAGGAGGGCCAGGAGGTCAAGGAAGGCGAAATCCTGGCCGTGGTCGAGGCGATGAAAATGGAGAACGTGCTGCGCGCCGAGCGCGACGGGGTGATCAAGAGCCTGGCCACCACGCCGGGCGACAGCCTGTCGGTCGACCAGGTTATTCTGGAGTTCGAGTAGACGGGTCGTGGAGAGCGTGCGGGTGCGCATCGAGGGCCGCGTGCAGGGCGTGTGGTATCGCGGCTGGACGGTGCGGGAGGCGACCCTGCGCGGCCTCGACGGCTGGGTGTGCAACCGAAGCGACGGCTCGGTGGAAGCCCTGTTCAGCGGTCCCGCCGACCGGGTCCGCGAGATGCTGTCGGCCTGCCATGAGGGGCCGCCGTCGGCCCGGGTGACCGGCGTGTATCCGGAACCGGCGCCGCCACCCTCCGGTCGCGGGTTCCGCGCCCTGCCAACCGGTTACACGGATTCCGCATAAACGAATCGGGCCTCCCGCCTTTTGCCGGGCGCGAATGTCCGCCGCCGGTGTTGGCGAGTGGGCCGCGACCTTGCGATGCAACCATGCGAATTCCGAATCATCGGGTCGGGGTTCGTATCACGTGGGGCTGGCGATGCCGAGGTCGATGGCCTTGCGGACGGCCTGCGTTCGGTTGCTGACCTTGAATTTGCGGAACACCGACTTGAGGTGCACCTTGACGGTGATCTCCTTGATTCCGAGTTTCTCGGCGATGTCGCGGTTGGCATGGCCCTGGGTCAACAGCACCAGCACCTCGCGCTCGCGCTGGGTGAGGGCGGCCACCTCCGGGTGCTGTTCGGAATCGATCAGCAGATCGTCCGGAATGAAGGTGCCGCCCTTGAGGACCGACTGCAACGCATCGATCAGTTCGGGCCCGCGAATCGTCTTGGGGATGTAGCCGCGCGCACCCAGTTCGAGGCTGCGGCGGGCCTGATGCACCTCGACGATCGCGCTGAGGATCACGACCGGAACCTCGGGATAGGTTTCGCGCAGCCGGATCAGGCCTTCGTAGTCGCGCATGCCCGGCATCATCAGATCAAGAATAACCAAATCGGGCAATCTCTCCCCGTCGACGATCCTGCGGAAGGCCTCGTCGAACGTGGAGGCTTGGAAAACGGTGACCTCGGTGGCCAAGCGATCCAGGTAAATGGAAAGGGTTTCGCGGATCAGGGTGTGGTCGTCCGCAAGAATGATAAGCATCGGCTCGTTTCGTCCGTCGTGGCGGTTCCGGTTTGGCGGTATGATGTCGCCCCAGATCAGCGACGGGTAAGGTTCCGTCGATGATTCCTTGGTATAGGCCAAATCATACCTTGCATGGTGCGGACAAGTCCACATCGTTTGAGAGCAATGGTGTTAAAATTTCGTCACGCTCCGAATCGTTCGCCAGGCGGCTTGGCGGCTTGCCGTCGTCGCGGTCATCTGGAACAATGGGCGATCGTGGTCGGCTCCGAACGGCGCCGGCTGGGTTGCGGAGCGACGCATGGGTTTCCTCAGCATACTGACCGACCGGTTCCAGGAACAGTTGGAACGCCAACGCAACCGCGCTTTCCTGCGCGCCACGATGGCCTCCTGCGCGCTCGTCGCGGCGGCCGACGGCCGGGTTTCGTTGGGCGAACGGGTGCGCGTCGATCAGGTTCTCGAAACCCTCGAACGCCTGCGGGTGTTCGACCCCCACGAGGGAGTCGATCTGTTCAACGAGTTTTCCGACGGGATTCTGGCCAATCCGAAATCGGGTCACGAGGCCGCCGTGGAGGCCTTGCTGGCTGGAGTCGGCGACGATCCCGAGGCGGCGCCGCTGCTGATCCGGGTCTGCCTCGCGGTCAGCGAAATGAGCGGTGACGACAGCCGGCTGATCGACGAAATCGAGATCGTCAGCCTGTGCAGCCGTCTGGGGGTCGATCCACGGTCGGTGGGCCTGTATTCCGACGATTCGGTGGTCGCCAAGATCGGTCCGTCCGGCTGCTCCATCTAAGCTCGAGATCTGGCATGACTTTCGTGCGAATCGGGCGTGCTTCCACGCATCCCGCGCATGGGATTTCCGGCCTCCTGGGGATCGGGTTCGACGGGTCCCCGACGGCGCGGGTCTCCACGGACCTTCGGCCGAGGTTTGGTCAGTCACCCGACGAAACGCCGTCCATCTCGGCCAGGATCAAGGTTACTCCGGCTTCCGCGAACATTTCCGAGGACACCTCCATGTCGTGCCGCCACCGGTCCAGGAACGGGCCGTCCATGGTCGCGCGGTCGACCACCACCCGGGCGATGCCGGCCTGAATGATCTTGCGCGCGCAGCCGGTGCACGGGAAGTGGGTCACATAGAGAGTGGCGCCGGCCGTCGAGGCGCCCATGCGGGCGGCGTTGCAGATGGCGTTCTCCTCGGCATGGCTGGTCCACATGTACTTGGCCGGACGCTCGTGGCGGGCATCGGGCGTGTCGTCGATACCGCGCGGGAAGCCATTGTAGGCGAAGGTGATCGGCGTGCGTTCCTTGCCGGTCAGCACGGCGCCGACCTGGGTGCTGCGGTCCTTCGACCACCCCGCGACCTCATGGGCGAGGCGCAGCAGGCGACGGTTCCACTTGTCGCTCTCCTGATTTCCCCCGGTCCGTGTCATGAGGCCGACTCGTCGGCCCGCTTGTCGTGCTGCTGTCGGAGCCAGCGCGGAAACAGGATGCCCTTGGCCGGTCCATCGTCGGCCACGTACTTGAAGGCGGCGAGGTAGTATTTCGGCGCCAGATAGCCGGGAATCCGGAACACCTCCTTGCCGCCGGGACCGAAGAACACGGTGGTCGGCGAAAAATTGACCATCAGCTTGTCGTTGAACGCGCCCTCGCGCATCTTCGCGCCGTCGAAGTCGGTGACCTCGTTGTCGCCATACATGTTCAGCACCATCACGTCGAAGGTCCGCGACACGAACGCGATCGTCTCCGGGTCCTGGAAGTTGACCTCGTGCAGGCGCCGGCAGGCGCCGCAGCCCGGCTGCTCGAAAAGGATCACCAAACCCTTCTTGCCGGCCTCCAGCGCCTCTCGAAGGTCTTCCTCCAGCTCCAGGAACGACAGGTTCTTGAACCAGTCCTCGGTGTGCACTCCGTCGTCTCGGTGCATGGTTTCGGCCATCGCGCCGGGCGACACAAGGAGGGCAAGGCCGACCACGACGGCCCCGAGGGTCTTGATCATGACAACGCCTCCCGAGCGGTCCACGGATGCCTTTCGTGCCTATACCACCGAGTGGCGGCCGGCAAGACCAAAGACGGCCTCCGTGGTGACGGAAACGAGGACGGGAGGCCCGAGGTTCCCGGCCCCGTGGGGCGCGTCACGCCGCCTCGGCGCCGTAGTACAGGTTGACCGTGTGCTTGGCCTCGGCGAAGAACAGCCAGCGCTCGCACACCAGCCCGAGGCTGGCCGCCAGGGCGGCGACGAGGGTGGCGGCGATCGCCGCGCCGCTGTTCCCGAACAGCAGACTGACCATGGTCAGGGCGAGGGGCAGGGCGAACGCGCTCAGGTGGACCACCCGGCGCAGATCGGCGGCGTGCCGGCGCGCCACGTGGTAGCCCATTTCCCGGTTCAGGTAATTGTCCACCGTGTGCGGTCCCTCGACGGCCCGCAGCTTGCCGTAGACGCGAAGGCCGGTCGCCGTCTCCGGGGTGCTGAGGGCCTCGGTGTCGTCGATGAAGCGCCAGTAGAACAACTTGGCGATCCAGGCGACGGCGATGCTGGCGGCCACCCAGCCGGCGATGTAGGGGTTGGACAGTCCGAAGATTTCGACCAGCGCGTTGAGCAGCACCCCGCCGCTCATGACGGACAGGGTCGCATAGGCCGGTGGTGTCCAGATGTTGTGCCACTGGTGGATGGTTTTCAGGCTGAAATAGATCATCGCCGTGCAGATCACGGTCAGCATGGACAGTCCGGCGGCCAGCAGGCCGGCCACCGCCCATGGCCCGTAGTTTCTGCCGAACACCAACCAGCCGAGGGCGAACAGGCCGACCGCCGGGTAGACCAGAACCGCGAACACCCCCTCGCGCGACAGCCAGGACGACCGCCACTGGCTCATCGCCCGCCACGCCCGTTCGGGGTGTCCCAGGTGAAAGGTGGAGGACAGCAGACCGAAGGTGACCAGCCCGAGGGCGAGGCCGAAGGCGGCCAGCCCGAGCCCGAAATGGGGTGGCAGGGCATCGGCCGCCGACAGGAAGCCGAGCAGGATCAGAAGCCCGTAGCCGGCCCCCGAGGTGGTGGTGAAGAAGATGACGGAATAGGCGGGATGCATGATTCGGGAGTCCTTTCCGTCGTCAGCGCGTGAAGATGCGGTCCATCCATTTGGCGAGCAGCCGTTCGGCGTTGCCGGCCGGAACCAGCCGGCGCGGCGCTCCGATGTCGCGCGCCCGGGTTTTGCGCGGTCGCGGCGGCAGGTATTTGTTGGTCGGCTTGTAGCCCAGTTCCGGCATCAGGTCGTGGCCGCCCCGCGCCGCGACCAGCCGCGACACCGCCGATCTGGGGTCGCCCAGATCGCCGAAATGGCGCGCCCCGGCCGGACATGTCAGCACGCAGGCCGGCACCCGGTCCACCTCGGGCATGTTTTCGTTGTAGATGCGGTCGATGCACAGGGTGCATTTTTTCATCACCCCCTCGGTCTCGTCGTACTCGCGGGCTCCGTAGGGGCAGGCCCAGGAGCACAGCTTGCAGCCGATGCACCAGTCCTCGTTGACCAGCACGACGCCGTCCTGCTCGCGCTTGTAGGAGGCGCCGGTCGGGCAGACGGTGACGCATTCGGCGTTCTCGCAATGCAGGCAGGATTTGGGGAAATGGATGGTGCGCACATCGTCGCCCTCGTCGGCCTCGAAGGTGTGGATGCGGTTCAGCCACACCCCCACCGGATCGGTGCCGTAGGCGTCGCGGTCGGTCAGCGGCGCCGGATGGCCGCCGGTGTTCCATTCCTTGCAGTGCACGGCGCAGGCATGACAGCCGACGCAGATGTCGAGGTCGATCACCAGCCCGAGGCGGCGGCCGGACGGAAAGGCGGGCAGACTGGTCATCGCCGGGTCCTCCCGTTGTCGCGGTGCCAGGACTTGGGGTTGAAGAAATGCCCGAAGCGGCTGTGCCTGGGCGGTGCCTCGCCGCCCGGTGGCCGTGCCTGCGGGTCGAACTGCGGGAAGGTGACCGTCTCCTCGTTGGGCGCCGCCTTGGTCACCCGGACCCGCAGATCGTACCACGCGGCCTGCCCGGTGACCGGATCGGAGTTGGAATACTCGGGGCCGTCCCGATCCTTGCGTTTTGGCAGGAGTTCGGAAATCAGGTGATTGAGCAGGAATCCCTGCTGCGACTCCGGCGCCTTCGGATCGAGGGCCCAGGCGCCGGACCGCTTGCCGATCGCGTTCCAGGTCCAGACGGTTTGCGGGTTGACCCCCGCGACCAGCCGCACCTGCGCCTTGATGCGCCCGTGGTGGCTTTCGACCCATACCCAGTCGTCGTCGGCGATGCCCAGTTTCGAGGCCGTGGCGCGGTGCATGTGGAGGCGGTTCGAGGTGTTGATCTGGCGCAGCCAGGCATTGTGCGAGCCCCAGGAGTGGTACATCTGCATCGGCCGCTGGGTGATCGCGTGCAATGGGTAGGCGTCGCGGTCCACGTCCGACTCCTCGAACGGCATGTACCAGACGGGCAGGGGGTCGAAATAGGTCCGGATGCGCTCCCGGTGCGCCTCCGGCGGCTGCCGGTCTCCATGCCCCTCGGCGGCGAGGCGGAACGTTTGGATCGGCTCCGAATAGAGCTGCATGATGATCGGCTCGACCGAGCCGATGAGGCCGAAATCGGCCGCCCATTCCAGATAGGGACCGTTGGCGAACTTGTAGAAGCGATGCGATTCGGGCAGGTGATAGGACCAGAAGCACTGATTGTCGATGTACCGCTTTAGCTGGTCCGGGTTGACGCCGCCGCGCCCGTGGTGGGCGCCATCGGCGCCGCGCCAGCCGGCCAGCGGGCCGATGCCCGGGCCGCGCTGGTGATTGACGATGTAGTCGGGATAACCGCCCGGGTACTTGGGATCGCCGTTATCCTCGACCATGCCGGGCAGGCCGAGTCGGGCGCCCAGGTCGAGCAGCACCGTCTGGAAGGGGCGCACGTCGCGGTCCGGTTCCAGGATCGGTTGGCGGATGGCGTCGGCCGGGCCGTCGGCCTCGCAGATCGGACGGTCGAGGAGGGAAATGCAGTCCCAGCGCTCCAGGTAGGTGGTGTCGGGCAGCACCAGGTCCGCAAAGGCCACGGTCTCGGATTCGTAGGCGTCCACGTAGATGAAGCGGGGAATCTTGTGCGCGCCGGTCGTCGGGTCCTTGTCCCGCAGCATGTCGATGACGCCCTTGGTGTTCATGGTCGAGTTCCAGGCCATGTTGCCCATGTACATGAACAGGGTGTCGATGGGGTAGGGATCGCCCTTCCAGGCGTTGGTGATGACCATGTGCATCAGGCCGTGGCTGGACAGGGGGTTCTCCCAGGAATAGGCCTTGTCGATCCTGAGCGGCGCCCCGTCGTCGTCCACGAGCAGATCCGCCGGTTCGGTCGGGAAGCCGAGCGGCGGACCGGGCAAGCGCTCGCCCGGCCGCACCTCGCCCGCCTTTCCGGCCGGTTTCTGGGGCGGCGGAACCGGGCGCGGGAAGGGCGGCTTGAACCGGAATCCGCCGGGGCATTCCACCGAGCCCAGCAACACCTGCAAAAGATGAATGGCGCGACAGGTATGGAAGCCGTTGGTATGGGCGGCGATGCCGCGCATGGCGTGCATGGCGACCGGGCGGCCGACGAAGCTGTCGTGATGGCGTCCGGCCCAGTCGGTCCAGGCGACCGGAATCTCGATCTGCTCGCCGAACGCGACATGCGCCAGTTCGGCCGCGACGCGGCGGATGGTCGCGGCGCCGAGACCGCAGGTGGCGGCGACCTTGTCCGGGGCGTATTCGGGCTTCAGATAGCGGGCCGCGATCAATTGGAACACCGGCACCGCCGTTCGGCCATCCGGCGCCTTGTATTCGCCGACCATGGCCGGGGTGGCCTCCATGTCGAGGGCATCGGTGAACGCCCCCTCCGAGGTGTCCCAGATCAGCGGGTTGCCGCTTTCGTCGCGCAGGAACAGGCCGTGATCGGACGCCCCGGGATCGTGAATGACCAGCCAGGGAGCGTTGGTGTAGCGGGCCAGGTACTCGAAATCAATACTATCGGCGCGCAGCAGTTCGTGGATCAGGGCCATCACGAACAGGCCGTCGGTGCCCGGTCGGATGCCGATCCATTCGTCGGCGATGGCGGAATACCCGGTCTTGACCGGGTTGACCGACACGAACTTGGTCCCCGCGCGGCCCTTGAGCTTGCCCAACCCCATCTTGATGGGGTTGGAGTCGTGGTCCTCGGCGACTCCGAACATCATGAAATACTTCGTCCGTTCCCAGTCGGGCTCGCCGAACTCCCAGAACGAGCCTCCGATGGAATAGAGTCCGGCCGCCGCCATGTTGACCGAGCAGAATCCCCCGTGCGCGGCGTAGTTGGGGGTGCCGAACTGGCTCGCCCACCAGCCGGTCAGCGACTGCGACTGGTCGCGCCCGGTGAAGAACGCGAGCTTGCGCGGGTCGGTTTCGCGGATGTCGCCCAGCCATTCGGCGGCCAGTTGCAGCGCCTCGTCCCAGGATATGGGCTTGAATTTACCCTCGCCGCGCTCGCCCACCCGCAGGAGCGGCTGGGTCAGGCGGGCCGGCGAATACTGGGTCATGATCCCGGCCGAGCCCTTGGCGCACAACACGCCCTTGTTGGTCGGGTGGTCGCGGTTGCCCTGGATGTAGCGGACCTTGCCGTCCCTCAGATAGACCTTGATGCCACATCGGCAGGCGCACATGTAGCAGGTCGAATACTTGATCTCGTCGGCGACCTTCGGCGAAGTGTCGACAACCTCCCGCGCGCGGGTCGGCCAGAACCGTGCCGCCATCTGAGAACCTCCCGTTTGGAATTCGTGGCGGGGCGCCGCGCGGCGACCCCGTCGACCTTGTTTGGGGCAACCATATTAGAGGGCGTTTATATGTGTCAATTAAACAAGGCCTTAGTCTCCAACGGGGAACCCTACCCGAAATGGGGAGAATCGGGTAGGATGCCCCGCGTCGTGGCGCGGCGGCCGGGGGCGCCCAGCGAAAGGAAGGCCAAGTGGGGGATTCGAGACAAAGACAACCGGTCGATCTGGTGATCGCCGACAAGAGCCCGCTGGTCCAGTCGGCGATGGCGACCCTGTTCAGCGCCGACGAGCGGTTCCATCTGGTCGCCGTGTGCGCCGACGGGGATCGTTTCCTGGAGGCGGTTGGCCGGCTGAGCTTCAGGGTCGGGGTGATCGGCTGGGACATGCCCTACCTGAACGGTCGCGGGGTTCTGGAGGCGTTGCGCGAACGCGCCGCCACGCCGCGCATCGTGGTGTACAGCGGCAATTCCGGCAGCGACGTGCCGCGCCACGTGATGCACCTGGGCGGCGCGGGGTTCTGTTCCAAGAGCGAGTCGCCGGAGCGTCTGCTGGAGACCGTCCTCGCGGTGGCCGAGGGGCGGATGGTGTTTCCGTTCATCGACATCCATCGGGCGGCGAACGATCCGCTGGCCGGCCTGACGGCCCGCGAGCATGAACTGCTGGCCTCCCTGGCCGGCGGACGGACCAATGCGCAGATCGCCGCCGACATGGATATTTCGCTGAACACCGTGAAGTTTCATCTGAAGAACCTCTACGGCAAGTTGACGGTTCACAACCGCGCCCAGGCGGTGGCGTGCTACCTGAAGGCGCGAGGGATCGGCGAGTCCTGACCCGGGCCTGATCCGGAGTCTACCCGGGCAGGTGGGGCGGCGCTCTCCGGAAGAGTTTCCCCGCCCGCCCCCCGGAGTGTTTCGCCCGAACGGGCGGGCGGGTATGGGTAGGTCCGGGTTCGCCCGCCGGGCGGGACCGCCCGCGACCACCCCCGAGGAAACCGAATGTCCGACGCCGCGCCGATACCGCCGCATTTCGTCTACGCGCTGCGCCGCGCCACGGAGGCGGCGGCCCGCGCCGCCCGGGCGCGCCTGGCCGACGACGGTCGCGGGCGGGTCGACGTCGCGGCGGCGCGGGCGATGCGCGACGAACTGGACACGCTGCCGATCGATGGCCGGGTGGTCATCGGCGGCGACAGCGAGGTCGCGGACATGGTTCTGTGTCCCGGCGAGCGCCTGGGCTCCGCCGACGAGCCGCGCATGGACGTGGCGGTCGATCCGGTGGAGGGCACGGGGTTCCTGCGGGAAGGAATGACCAACGCCCTCGCGGTGGTGGCAATCGCGCCGGCCGGCAGCATCCGACCGCCCGGCCCGGCCTTCTACATGGAAAAATTCGCCGGGCCGCCCGCGGTGCGCGGCCGCATCGATCCGGCCGCGCCGGTCGCCGAAAAGCTCCGGGGGCTCGCCGAGGCGCTCGGCAAGCCGGTGTCCGAGCTGGTGGTGTTCGTGCTTGAAAAAACCCGCCATCGCGGGCTGATCGAGGCGATCGAGCGAGCCGGCGCCTCGGTCGCCCTGTATCCGGCCGGCGACGTGGCGGGGGCGCTGATGGCGGCCATCCCGGGATCGGGCATCGATGCCCTGATGGGCACCGGCGGGGCGCCCGAGGGGGTGCTGTCGGCCTGCGCCATCCGGGCCATGGGTGGCACCTTCCTGGCCCGCCTGGACCCGCAGCTTCCGAGCGAGCAGCGGGCGGTGCGCGAGGCCGGCCTGAACACCGCCGCCTGGGTGACGGCGGATGACCTGGTGGGCTCCGACGAGGTGTACTTCTGCGCCACCGGAATTACCTCGGGACTGCTCCTGGACGGCTTCGCGCGGACCACGGATCAGGAGACGACCCAGACCCTGATCATTTCGGGCCCGGCCCGCGAACGACAGTTGCTGACCACCTGCCATGCACGTTAAACAACCTCCGGGACCGGGCGCGGGACCGATCGACTGGGGAGGAGTCATGCCACGCGAACGCAGGGTCGACCGTCCGATCATCCTCGGTATCGTTGGCGATTCGGCGTCCGGGAAAACCACCCTGGCGGCCGGGATCGCGCAGATCCTGGGTCCCGACCGGGTCACCTGCCTGGGCTCCGACGACTACCACAGCCTGGCCCGGGCCGAACGCCGGGCGCGCGGCCTTACCGCCTTGAACCCGGCCGCCAACCATCTGGACATCGCCGCCCAGCACTTGCAGCTCCTGCGCGCCGGGCAGCCGGTTCTGAAGCCGCTCTACGATCACGCCAGGGGCACCCACGAGGCGCCGGTCTACCTGCCGCCGCGCGATTACATCATCGTCGAGGGGCTGCTGGCCTACGCGTCCAGGCCGTTGCGCGACTGTTTCGACGTCAAGGTTTACCTGGAGCCGAGGGACGATCTGCGGATCAAGTGGAAGCTGAAACGCGACACCGCCGAGCGCGGCTATACGGTCGAGGAGGTCATGGAGTCGCTGGATCACCGGCGCGCCGACAGCGTGGAGTTCATCGAACCGCAACGTACCTTCGCCGATATCGTGGTACAGTTCTACCCGCCGCAGGGGCATTCGGAGGAAACGGGGGCGCACCTCAACGTCCGCCATACCCTGAGGCCGACGTTGCCGCATCCGGACCTGACCCCGGTGCTCGACGCCGGGGCGAAGAGCGGCCTGCGCCTGGACCTCAAGCGGGATACCGACGGCAAGCCGGTGGACGTGTTCGAGATTCCCGGCAATCTCGACGACAGGCGGGCCAAGGCGATGGAAGACCTGCTGTGGAACCTTATCCCCGAGGCCCAGCATCTCAGGGAGAACGTGGGGAAGTTCACCGACGAGGGAAACCGGCAAGCAATGAGCCACCCGCTTGCCCTGTCGCAGCTTCTGATAACCTATCACATGGTCAAGGCCGCGTTGGGGCATCACGCGATTTAGTAGGAGGAGAAGGGGGTCTGTCATGACTGTCAACCATAACGAAATGGCGAACGCCATACGCTTCCTGGCCGCCGACGCGGTCCAGAAGGCCAAATCCGGCCACCCCGGCATGCCGATGGGCATGGCCGACGTGGCGGCGGTTCTTTACGCGAAATTCCTGAAGCACGATCCGTCCGACCCGGACTGGGCCGATCGCGACCGCTTCGTGCTGTCGGCCGGGCACGGCTCGATGTTGATCTATTCGTTGCTGTATTTGAACGGCTATCCCGGAATGACCATGGAGGAGCTGTCCAACTTCCGGCAGCTGGGCGCCAAGACCGCCGGCCATCCGGAATACGGCCACGCGGCGGGCATCGAGATGACCACCGGCCCGCTCGGCCAGGGCATCACCACCGCGGTCGGCATGGCGCTCGCCGAGCGGATGATGAACGCCCGGTTCGGAGACGATCTGGTCGATCATTACACCTATGTGATCGCCGGCGACGGTTGCCTGATGGAAGGCGTCAGCCAGGAAGCGATCTCGTTCGCCGGCCACCAGAAGCTGAGCAAGCTGATCGTGATGTGGGACGACAACGAGATCTGCATCGACGGCAAGACCGACCTGACCCTGTCCGACCGGCAGCTTGAGCGGTTCGAGGCCAGTGGCTGGAACACCCTGTCGATCGACGGCCACGATCCGGCCGAGATCGCGCGCGCGCTCTCCGAGGCCCGGACGTCCGATCGCCCGACCCTGATCGGCTGTCGCACCACCATCGGCTTCGGGGCGCCGAAGCTGGCCGGGTCGCACAAGACCCATGGGGCGCCGTTGGGCGACGAGGAAATCGCCGGCATGCGCGAGGCCCTGGGCTGGACGTCGCCGCCGTTCGAGGTGCCGGGCGCCGTCCTGGATGCCTGGCGGAACTCCAGCGCGGCTGGCCGCGAGGCCCACGCGGATTGGCGGAAGCGGCTCGACGCATCGGCCCAGAAGGCGGAATTCGCGCGTCTGGCGAAGGGTGAACTGCCCGGCGGCTGGGAGATCGCGCTCAACGATTACAAGAAGAAAATGGCTGCCGAGCAGCCGAAAAAGGCGACCCGCCAAGCCTCCGGCATGGCGCTTGAGGTCTTGGCCGAGGCGATCCCGGAGATGATCGGCGGCTCGGCCGATCTGACCGGCTCGGTGAACACCAAGACCGCCACCATGAGTCCGATCAGCGCCGACGATTACGGCGGACGCTACGTCCACTATGGGGTGCGCGAGCACGGCATGGCGGCGTTCATGAACGGCATGGCGCTGCATGGCGGGTTCATTCCCTATGGCGGCACGTTCCTGGTGTTCGCCGACTACATGCGCGGCGCCATTCGGCTCTCCGCGCTCATGGGGGTCCGGGTGGTCTACGTGCTGACCCACGACTCCATCGGTCTCGGCGAGGATGGCCCGACCCACCAGCCGGTGGAAACGGTGGCGTCGCTGCGCGCGATGCCGAACTTTCGGGTGTTCCGTCCGGCCGACGTGGTCGAGACGGCGGAATGCTGGGCCGCCGCGCTCACCGCGCCGACCACCCCGTCCGGGATGGTGCTGTCGCGTCAGGGGTTGCCGGCGGTGCGTGTCGCGCACACCGACGACAACCTGTGCGCCAGGGGCGGCTACGTGCTGCGCGAGGCCGAGGGCGGCGACCGCAAGGTGACCCTGATGGCCACCGGATCGGAAGTTTCCATTGCCCTGGAGGCACGTGATACACTCCAGGCCGAAGGGATTCCGACGGCCGTGGTCTCGATGCCGTGCTTCGAGTTGTTCGACGAACAGGACGATGCCTATCGGGCCGCCGTCCTGGGCGATCCGAACGGGGTCCGCGTGGCCGTCGAGGCCGCCATCCGGATGGGCTGGGATCGGTATCTGGGCGCCGCCGGCGGGTTCGTCGGCATGACCGGCTTCGGGGCCTCGGCGCCGGCGCCGGCGCTTTACGAGCATTTCGGAATCACCGCCGACGCGGTGGTCGCCGAGGCCAAGAACAGACTCTAATCCGCCACACCAACACGTCATGGACAGGAGATAGTGAATGGCACTTGTTTCCCTGCGACAGCTCTGCGACCACGGGGCAGAGCACGGTTATGGCATCCCGGCCTTCAACGTGAACAACCTGGAGCAGGTCCAGGCGATCATGGAGGCCGCCGCCGAAACCGATTCCCCGGTCATCCTTCAGGCCTCGGCTGGGGCCCGCAAATACGCCGGCGCTCTGTTCCTCAAGCACCTCATCGAGGCGGCGATCGAGACCTATCCCGACATCCCGGTGTGCATGCACCAGGACCACGGCACCTCGCCGGCGATTTGCCAGCGGTCGATCCAGATGGCCTTCAGCTCGGTGATGATGGACGGCTCGTTGCAGACCGATGGCAAGACCCCGGCCAGCTACGACTATAACGTCGAGGTCACCCGCCAGGTGGTCGACATGGCGCATGCCTGTGGCGTTTCGGTGGAGGGCGAACTGGGTTGCCTTGGCTCGCTGGAGACCGGCGAGGCGGGCGAGGAGGACGGCGTCGGCGCCGAAGGCAAGCTGGACCATTCCCAGCTTCTGACCGATCCCGACGAGGCGGCCGATTTCGTGTCCAAGACCCACGTGGACGCTTTGGCCATCGCCATCGGCACCAGCCACGGAGCCTACAAGTTCACCCGGCCGCCGACCGGCGACATCCTGGCCATCAAGCGGATCAAGGAGATCCACGACCGCGTTCCGGATACCCATCTGGTGATGCACGGATCGTCCTCGGTGCCGCAGGACTGGCTGAAGATCATCAACGACTTCGGCGGCGACATGGGCAAGACCTATGGCGTGCCGGTGGAGGAGATCGTCGAGGGCATCAAGCACGGGGTACGCAAGGTCAACATCGATACCGACCTGCGGATGGCCTCGACCGGCACGATTCGCCGCAATCTAGCGGAAAATCCCTCCAACTTCGACCCGCGCAAGTATCTGGGCGAAACCCGCAAGGCGATGAAGGAGATCTGCAAGGCCCGCTACGAGGCCTTCGGCACCGCCGGCAAGGCGTCGAAGATCAAGGTCGTGTCGTTGGAGGACATGTTCCAGCGCTACGAGAGCGGCGCCCTCGATCCCAAGGTCCATTGATCTTCGTCCGATGCGAAACCCGAGTGTAAAAACTCGGGTTTCCGGCCCCGCATAGGCCGTCGCCGCAAGGGCGACTCAACGCGGATTCCGGATGGATTATCCGGAATCCGTATAAAAACCACGCGAACGGGGCAGGGGGCGGCCGGCGGTTGTCTTCCCCCCCTTAATTTATAGTCGAATAATAATAATTTTGTATCTTAAAAGGCGGTCAAGGAAATCGACTGCTCGATACGCCCGATATTACAGCAGTCTAAAATTAGAAACCTGGAATAAGAATGTACATAATAACATAACAAGAAAGAAGAGCCGGTTAATCGCCCCATTTTTTGTGGTATTTTTTGGTTCTGTTTTGAAATTCGGTATGATATTAGAATCTTCATCAAAATTGTTTCCAGGGAGGATATGTGGTGCAAAAAAGCGCTTGGAAGGCCGCCCTTGCCGTGGGGCTTCTCTGCGGCGTGGCCGGCGCGGGGGTGGCGCACGCCGAGGGCATGGCGTCGGCGTCGATGCTGGCCAATACCTGCGGCGCCTGCCACGGGCCGAACGGCAACAGCTACGGACCGGCGTCCCCGTCGATTGCCGGAATGAACGAGTTCTATTTGACCGAGACCATGCTGCGCTACGCGTCCGGGGACCGTCCGTCGACCATCATGGGCCGCATCGCGCGCGGCTACTCCGAGGACGAGATCAAGGTGATCGCCAAACACTTCGCGGCGCAGAAGCCGGCGCGGATGATCATGCAGGAAGGCGACGCGGGGCTTGTCGATCTGGGCCAGAAAATCACCCGGGAACTCTGTGACAGCTGTCACGAGGACGACGGTTACGCGGCGGAGGATTATCCGATCCTGGCCGGGCAGATGATGACCTACCTGCGCTACAACCTCGCCGACTTCAACTCCGGCGCCCGCGATCTTGAGAAGAACCCGAACCTTTCGAACAAGGAACGGCGCAAGAAAATCCGCAACTTGCAGGATATGCACGACGAGTTCGGCGAGGAAGGCCTCGAGGCCGTGG
Source organism: Magnetospira sp. (assembly GCA_028282245.1). Lineage (GTDB taxonomy): Bacteria > Pseudomonadota > Alphaproteobacteria > Rhodospirillales > Magnetospiraceae > JANQGL01. The sequence continues at coordinate 4,236 of JANQIL010000121.1, read as the reverse complement.
TTCATTTCTACGGCAGCCGTAAGTAGCGGGGAGAAAAGATAATGACTCATAAGATGAATCGTCGCGGGTTCCTGAAGTACACCGGCTCGGCCGCGGTCGTGGCGGGTGTCGGCGTGGCCATGCCGCGGATCGCCCGCGCGGCCGGCGGTAAGGTGGTCATCGTCGGCGGCGGGGTCGGCGGCGCCACCACGGCGCGCTACCTGAAGCTTCACGACCCCGATATCGACGTCACGGTGATCGAGCCCAACGCCACCTACCACACCTGCTTCCTGTCCAACGAGGTGCTGTCGGGTGACCGCACCATGGACCAGATCGCCGTCACCTACGACGGCCTCAAGGGCATGGGCATCAACGTTGTCAAGGATTCGGTGACCGGCATCGACCCGGCCGCGAAGACGGTCGGCACGGCGGGCGGCGAAACCTTCGCCTACGACCGCTGCGTGGTCGCGCCGGGCATTTCGTTCAAGCTCGACGACTTCACCGGGGTGTCGGACGCCATGTTCGACACGATTCCGCATGCCTGGAAGGCCGGCCCCCAAACGGCGCTGCTGCGCAGCCAACTGGAGGCGATGCCGGATGGCGGCACCTTCTGCATGGTGGCGCCGCCGAACCCGTTCCGCTGCCCGCCGGGGCCGTACGAGCGGGCGTCGCAGATCGCCATGTACTTCAAGCACCACAAGCCGAAATCCAAGGTCGTGATCATCGACCGCAAGGACAAGTTCTCGAAGTTCGGCCTGTTCACGCAGGCCTGGAAGGACCTTTACGGCTACGGCACCGACAACAGCATCATCCGCTGGGTGAATGGCGGCGAGGCCGGCGAGATCGCCGCCATCGATCCGTCGACCATGACCGTCGAGACCGACTTCGAGAACGTCAAGGCCGACGTCATCAATTACATCCCGCCGCAGCGGGCCGGCGAGATCGCCCTCACGGCCGGCCTCGCCAACGACAAGGGCTGGTGCGATGTCGACAAGCTGACCTTCGAGTCCAAGGCGCATGCGGGGATCCACGTTCTCGGTGACGCCTCGGTGGCGACCAAGATGCCGAAGTCCGGCTATTCCGCCAACTCGCAGGGCAAGATCTGCGCGGCGGCGATCGTGGCCTTGCTGGCCGGCGACACGCCGGGAACGCCATCCTACGTCAACACCTGTTACTCGATTGCCGGCAAGGACTATGGGTTCTCGGTCGCCGCCGTCTACCGTTACAGCGCGGAAACCGATACCATCGCCGGTGTCGAGGGCGCGGGCGGCCTGACCGCCGTCGACGCGTCGGCCGAGGTTCGGCGCCGCGAGGTCGCGTACGCCTACAGTTGGTTCAACAATATCGTCAAGGATACCTGGGGCTGATCCAGGAACCAAAATCCGACATCGGATCGGCGAGGCCCCCGGACCGGACGGTTCGGGGGCCTCGGTCTCGATAATCGGTGCGTCCAAGAAACAGAGCAATTCATCAGGGATTCCATTCGGGCACCGGATCCACGCCATGGTATACCCGGAGGCTTTTTCGGTCGCCGGGTTCGGACCGGGATGGGAGAGGAAACGAGACAGTGCGAACAATCTGGAAATGGCTGAAGACCCCGGCCGTGCGCTGGGGCCTAATCGTCGGCGTGACCGGAAGCGCCGTTTTTCTGTTCGCGTTCACGAAGGTGGTCGCGTTCACCAACACCATGGAATTCTGCGTCTCCTGCCATTCCATGAGCTTCCCGTACGAGGAATACAAGCGCAGCTTCCACTACAAGAACACGGTCGGCATCCAGGCCACCTGCGCGGACTGCCACGTGCCCAAGGAGTACCCGGAGAAGCTGATCGCCAAGATCATCGCGGTGAAGGACCTTTACGGCGAAATGATGGGTCATGCCCAGACAGCGGAGGCTTTCGAGGACATGCGGCTCGTCATGGCCAAGCGGGTGTGGAGCAAGATGGAGGCGACCCAGTCCCGCGAGTGCCGCACCTGCCACAGCACGGAAACAATGCTCATGGACGAGCAGGGGCGGCGGGCTCGTCGCAAGCATGCCGAGGCGCTGCGCGACGGCGGCCATTGCATCCAATGCCACAAGGGCGTGGTTCACGAAATGCCGCGCGGGGTCGACGACTGATACGGATTCCGGATGCTCAATTCGGGATCCGTATCGAGTCACCAGCGCGGCGACGGCCTTTGCGAAGCCGGCGGAACGCCTAGTGTGGTTTTGGATTCGAAATTCGCCGTGGAGTTTGCCCCGAATAATGTCGCGAACTTCGAATCCACCACACTAGTGGTTCGATGCCAACGGATGAGTCCCATCCGTTGGCTGAATCGAACCACCAGATCACTAGCTTAGTGGATCGGTCGATCCACTAGCTTCCCGGTCCGGGGTTTGACCTGTCGGGCTGCAGGGGATGAATGATCCGTACGCGACGCTCGGCGTGACCCGCCGGGCGTCCCAGGAGGAGATCAAGAAGGCCTATCGACGGCTGGCGCGCGAGCGCCACCCGGATCTCGATCGCGCCAACCCCTTGGCCGAGGACGATTTCAAGAAAATCGCCGCCGCCTATCACCTGTTGTCGGATCCGCGCCTGCGGGCCGATTACGACCGTGGCGCCATCGATTCCCAGGGTCGCCCGCGACGCGGTCGCGGCGGCGGATTCTGGAGCGCCGGCGGCGGCTTTCGGCGCCGTCGCGACAAGGCGGGATTCGAGAACGGCGACACCGCGACGCCGGGCGACGCCACGACGGCCGACGGGATTCGCGTCGATGGGGCCGACATCACCTATGACATCTCGGTTTCGCAGCTCGAGGCGGCGCGCGGCCTGACCCGACGCCTCGAAACCACCGGCGGGCGGACTCTCGACGTGCGGGTGCCGGCCGGCTCGGTCGACGGACAGGTGCTGCGCCTCAAGGGGCAGGGAACCTCGGGACTCGGCGGCGGCGCGGCCGGAGACGCCCTGGTGCGGATCCGGGTGATCCCCGATTTCCGGTTTCGGGTCGACGGCCTGAATGTCCATACCGAGACGCGGGTGACGCTGCCGGAGGCCGTGCTGGGCGGGCGCGTCGAGATCGAGACCCTCCACGGGCCGCTCACGGTGACCGTGCCGCCCGGGTCCAACACCGGAACCGTGCTGCGCCTCAAGGGCAAGGGCCTGGCGCCTCCCGGAAAGGGGGCTGGCGATCACTTCGTGCGTCTCTCGGTGGTTCTGCCGCCGGCGCCGGATCAGGACCTGGAGGCCTTCGTGCGTGCCTGGTCGAAACGCAAGCCCTACAGCGTGCGTCATTGAGCGGATCGCGGCCTCGGGACAATCTTCCGGTACGAAATCCGCATCCGTCATCCGGGTTTGGTCTTATTGGTGACGGACCCTAATCGTCGGTCGATGGCGGGTCCGGATCGGTCCATTGACCGCGCGCCCGCTGCTGCGCCTTGCGCTTGGCCAGGTTGGCGCGCAGGGCCGCGGCGCGGCGGTCGTCGGTGTCGCCGGAGGGCGGCTTGGCGGCTGGTTCGGGTGCCGTCTCGTCGATCATGTCGCGATCCTGCCGCGCCGGCGCGGTCGCGTCAACGGCGTCGCCTAAGCCAACGAAAAACCTTGCATCGGCAAGGGGGCTATGGCAGGTTCCCGCCACTTTTCCAGGCGCCGCCGTAGCTCAGGGGTAGAGCGCGCCCTTGGTAAGGGCGAGGTCCACAGTTCAAATCTGTGCGGCGGCACCATCTAAAGCATTTGAAAAAAAGCATTATTGGGGCCTTCTGAGAGTCTCCTGATTCCCCAATGCGCCGGAATTATACGAGAATTGGCCCCGTTTCACGGGAACGATTGGCACGGAACCGACACACGGGTTTCCCGCTTCGTTCACGGCCGATTATCTCGCCTTTCCCCCGAACTTCTCGGCCGTCCGCATCGCCCCGAGTCCGAGCAATGACAGGAGCACGGTGACCAGGGTCTCGGTGCCGGTCGGTTCCGGCAATGCCGTCACATGGCGTCAAAAGTTGATCGCTACCCAGGTTGGCATGTCGTACGGGATGAAATGCCACGGCAGCGCGAATCCGCAGACCCAGCCGATGAACGACCTCCAGCCGGCGACGAAGAGGGAGCGGTGCCGGGCCTCGATCTTGTTCAGTTCGATCCGAGCTAGTGTCCCGAGTCCGAAGTTCGGGGCATTGTTTGGCGGGCGTTTTCGAACTTCGGATTCGATCAGGACACTCGGTAATAATCTGATTCTAGTGTGGTTTTGGAGTCGAAGTTCGCCGTGGAGTTTGCCCCGAATAATGTC
>JANQIL010000100.1 GCA_028282245.1 Magnetospira sp. | reverse complement strand
ATACCTGCTGACATGGCGAATCTCCTTCGCCACCCTTGAATCACCCCAACCGTGGACACCGAGTTAACGCCGAGTCAGAAATTCTTGCCGCTGGTATTAATCAGAGCAGATAACTTACCGCGATGCTCGTTTTGTTGATGCTCGGCAATTGACGGACGCTCAAGTAAAGATGGCTGACGACCGCCATGGATAAATGCTTTAAGTTCTAGCGCGCTTTCCAAGTGATTGGTCAGGCCGAATGCGAACTTTGCCAGGAAGTCCTGAGCTTGAACAACATTTTCAATGAAGTCTAGGTGGTCAGATTCCGAGATAACGAGTTCAAGGTGAGCGCAGTTCTCCGCCGGACTGATTTCGGGAGCGTGCCCCCCGAAGAAACTCGAATACTTTAACGAATCACGGGGCCCTGGTTTGGCCAACAACTTTGGACGGATCAAATCGAACGCGCGGCGTTGAAGGACAGCTTTCTCCGCTTCGGAGTCCGCGCTTCGATATTGCTCGGCGATCCACAGACTGATGTTGTATGGGGTGGCCTGCCTATAGGCGAGCACAGACCAAATGGTTTTCAGGTAAGGGTCAATTTTTGGCTCGGGTTTCTCTTCATTCGTGGGCCTCGCCAATTGAGCTCTTACGAAGTCCGCCAATTGCGGGTGCAGAAAGCCGCCCTGGCGGACCGTCCATTCCAACACTTCGGGCACATGTAAGTGACGGGCCAGCCAAATGGCGAGAAACCGTGACGTTTCGCTCAAAGGCGGTCGGCTGGTCGCGTGGAAACCGGCACCGACAATAGGTATCGTCTCTTCACCGCTACCATTATTGGTTCTTTCCGGTTGTCCAAACAGCCCGGCCTGATGCCACACTTCGATCCATGCGCCTACCTTCGGGTAGTCCTCTCCTTCGACGATTGGGGGGGCGTCCGCGAGGGCTTTTGACGCGACCGGACTCTGAACGGCCCAGGTCACTCTCTCGGCAAGGCTATCGTTTGGTCCGTCAGGCAGTCTCCTGACGCCCGACAGCGCGATTTGTGCACGTGCATTGAAAGGGTCTTTTTTGATTCTTGCCCACTCGATGAGCGTGTCGTTCAGGAATTCGTGTTCTGACTCATCGCTATAGAGCAAGGCCTGTACGTTTTTCGCCTGCCAACCCCGCATCGACCTTTCGTATTCCCCTTCTTCGTCTTGGAAACCAGCAAAGGCGTATGCCTCGTTGAAGCGGATTCCTCTGGAACGTTCCGCTGCAAGGGCATCCACGAGGTAAGACATTACCGGATCATCCAAGCTGTATCCGACGAACACTACCGTGAATTCCCTGAACAACTCGGTGACAAATCTTGCGGCCCAACGTTCCGTGAGGTAGGCCCTGCCAAAATCCGCCGCCGTCAGTACGAGGTCCTTGTCTTCCAAATCGTTACCGATGCGGCCATGCAGATGCACGAGGGAGTGCCACCCGTAGGCTTTCGGGACCGGGAGCTTTGGGGCAGAATCTATGAACTTATTTTGCACTCCGGCACTATGGAACCGGTTGTCGAAGTTTGTCGTGACCAGCCTGACGCCTTTTGTGGTGCTCGACAGGGTGACAAGGGCTCGATGGACATGGAGAGGTCCGGTCGAACGCTCGGATAATCGCCTTACGATTGTATCCCGCATCCTGCTTGGGTCGGATGACCGCGTAGGTCCAAGACGTTCGGGACGTTCCAGAAGTCCCAAAACTTTGTCGTACTTCGGGCGACGGAGCTTTGGATCATCTATTCCACAGTCCAAAGCCTCCCGTTCGATTTCATCAGGCTCAAGTCTGTTTTCTGTGTAAACATGGTCGACCAAACCACCGAACGAGGGTAGGCCAGTCCCCATCGAGATACCGGCCCCGCAAAAAAAGACGACATTCCCGTCATCAAGTTCGTTCAACAACTTCGTGGGAATATAAGGTCCATTCTCGACGAGTTCTGGCATCAACGACCTTAGAGTTCATGGTTGGCCAAAGTTCGAAAGGAACATGAAGCGTATGCCTTGCAAGCTAAGGCTCGCAAGATCGTTTTCTGCGTACACTACCCCTGTTGAGTGGCCTATGGCCGCGCATCACTTTCTTTTTCAGTAGGGCCTGCGGCCCCCTGGCCGTCAAGGCCAAGCCCTCCGGTTCCCTGCGGGCGGACGCGGGGCGTTCCCCAACCTTCCGCGCTTCACTTGTGCAGGCCGGGCGATCCCCCTGTCCCCGCGTCCGGCCCGTGACGGCCTCCCCCCGCTCATTGCCGCGTGGCTAGCAGGGTTGCATGCGCAACCCTCTATCCAAAGGAAACAGGCAATGAAAAAAGATATCTATTCAAGAATCACCGACAAGATCGTGGCCGACCTGGAACGCGGTGTCCGGCCCTGGATGAAACCCTGGAACGTCGAGCATGCGGCCGGGCGGGTTTCCCGGCCCCTGCGCCACAACGGGCAGGTCTATAACGGCATCAACATTCTGACGCTCTGGGCAATCGCCATTGAATCCGGATTCGCGGCTCCGATCTGGATGACCTTCCGTCAGGCCAAGGCGTTGGGCGGGCATGTGCGCAAGGGCGAGAGGGGCGCTCCGGTGGTCTATGCGAACACCATCACCCGGACCGAAACCGACCCCGAGACCGGAGAGGAGGAAGAGCGGGATATCCCGTTCCTGAAAGACTACACCGTGTTCAACGTGGAGCAGATCGACGGACTGCCCGTGCGGTTCTACGCCCTGGCCGAGCCGCGGCTTGATCCGGTGGCCCGCATCGGCCATGCGGAAACCTTCTTCGCCACCACCGGCGCGGACATCCAGCACGGCGGCAACCGGGCCTTCTATGCGGCCGGTAGCGATCATGTACAAATGCCGCCGTTCGAGGCATTCCGGGACGCCGAAAGCTACTATGCCACCCTGGCTCATGAATGTTCCCACTGGACCCGCCACCCAAAGCGCCTGGATCGGGATTTCGGGCGCAAGCGGTGGGGGGACGAAGGCTATGCCATGGAGGAACTTGTCGCCGAGTTGGGATCGGCCTTTCTGGCCGCCGACCTTGGCCTCACCCCCGAGGTCCGGGAAGACCACGCCGCCTATATCGAGTCCTGGCTTCAGGTCCTGAAGAACGACAAGCGCGCCATCTTCGCCGCAGCCGCCCACGCCCAACGGGCGACCGACTTCCTGCACGGCCTGGAAAAGGCGGAACATGCCCAGGCGGCCGCATAGGACAACACAGGCGGACAAGGAACGCCGAGCGCATCGGGCCGGGAAGCTCCCGGCCCGCCCTTTATTGGGGTCTTCCTGCACACCGTACCGCCTTATGCATTTCATCCTAGAATAACGATTTTTCGTAAATGGATTCCTCGGCTTGTGCGGTTTCCGGGGCCTGGATCTCTTTTTATTCGATAAACGTTCTTGACATAATACAGGATCAAGAGCATTTAATAGGCTCATATACCTATTTTTGCCGCATACAGATGACCCGAATCCTTAAGGAGCCTTGCCATGGGCAGCCTCACCGCCACCACTCCGCCACTGCCGGACTCAGGGTCCTCCGCGTCCGGCACCTCCGCCAGCACACCGCCGACACCGGTTCCGGCCGCGCTTCCCGCCGTGCCGATCCTTCCGGTGACATCGGAACCGCTTGCGCCGCCGACGGCTGCGCCGTCCGCCAGCCCGTCGTTCGATTTCGGCAGTCTATCGGCACCAAAGCCTCAGACCATCGCGCTGGGGCTCGACACCGCCTTCCACCAGATTCCGATTCCGACCCTGGAAACGCCGAAGATCGAGGCCCCAAAGGTCGAAACGCCGAAAATCGAGCCTTTGCAGTCCGCGCAGCCGAAACCGGTTTCCGGCACCGCCGATCCGCTGGCATCGTCGATTCAGGCCCAGCAAACCGACCCGTTTGCCCCGCAGAAGCCTCTCACGCCGCGCCAGGAGCAGTCCCTGCACCGCAAGCAGGCCGAGGCCCATTTGAAGGCCGAACAGGCGCGGGTCGACGGCCAGGTCAGGGCGATCCACGACCGCCAGGAAGCCAAGGAAAAAGCGTCGCGCCAGGAACAGCGTTTGCTGGGCCAGCAGCGCCGGGCCGAACTTAAGCAACAGGAGGCCCTCGACAAGCAGAGTCAGCAGCAGATGGAGGCCACCCGCAAGGCCCAGGAGCAGCAGGCGGAAACACAGAAGGCACAACTTCAGCAGGGCATCCAGCAACTCGGCCAAGCCCTCGGACTGGACACCGGGCAACAGCAGACGCCCGGGCAAAGCCCCCTGCAACAGGGCGTCCGGCAAGCCGAACCCGCACCGCGTCGCACTCCACTGCAAGCCCCGGCCTACACCTCCGAGCAATCCCGACGTCCGCTGAAAGTGGACCGGGCGTTGCACGACGGCCTGCCGCCGGTCGGGGAGGACCCGAGCACGAAATGGAACGGCTCGACGCATCCGGGAAAGGAGTCCATCGCCGCCGCCCGTAGGAAATCCGTCGGCGAGCGGAGCTACGGTGATCAATCGAAAATCATGTGGGACGACCGCTACTGGACCGACGAGCACATCCAGCGGGAGACCTCGGACTTCCACAAACTCAACCCGGGCAAGACCGAGTCCTACGGTCCCGGGCACCCGCGGGTGTCCACCCCGTTCGGGCGCGAGGGCATCGACGAGATGAACACCCTCATCAACCGCCACCGGGCCGATCAGGCGATCGGACGCCTCGGCGACAACCCCGACCCGGACCACGTCCGCCTGGTCGAGGAGCATTACGGCCTCCGGGAACCTTTGCCACAGCCGGACACCCCGGCCCTTCGACAAGCTCAGGGGAAGCAGGATCGTGTCGTCGATACCGGCGAGCACACCATCACGGTCGATTGGACTCCGAAACCCGATGGTACCATGACGGACGACATGATTTCCGGCTCCGCTTCGGACGATCACCTGCATGGCGATGCCGGGGACGATATCCTCGGCAAAGGGGATGCAGCGGCGGTCCTCGACGACACCCAGGTGATCAAACAGAATCCGGACGGCAGTTACACCGTTGAGCAACGCCCTGACCCGTCATCGCCCTTGCACGACGACACCCCAGATTACGAAGCCGGGGCGGCCAGCGACGCACAAGCAGGGGAGAACAATAAACAGCAGCCTCAGGAAGCTTCTGAGCAAAGCTGGTGGGACAGGACCAAGGACTCCGTCGTCGATTGGGCGGAGAGACTGGACCCGAGCCACCCCGACAACCCTCATCAAGGTATACCCGAGCAGTATTTCAAGGTGCTGAATCCGACCAAGCATCAGTTAGTAAAGGATATCATTCAGGCGGGAGACGCGGACGCCCCCGAACTTCGCAAGCGGATCGAAGAAACCTATTCGGGCGATCCGGACTCGTCGCGCCGGGAGATGGCCTTGGGGCTATTGGAGCGGCGCGGCGACATGAAGGCGGTCGGCGCTTACCTGAACGGTGGCGACAGCGAAACCAATCGCTGGAACCGGCTGACCCGGGATGACCCGACCCCGGCTGAGATGGCGGCCATGAGCGTCGGCGGTATTGGGGCCTGGACACGACGTCCCGCAGCCTATGTCAAAAATCTGAAGAACATGCCGAAAGACCAACCGAGTGCTTTCGCGAAATACAAGACGGAGACTATGATTGATATGGCTGAGCCGGGCAGCTTCAGCCAAGTAAAGCGCATATCCGGTCAACAGGCCAACAACGAAGTACGAAAAATGTACTCCAATCAAGGAAAGACGCCTGAAGGCGACGCGTTCACCAAGCTAGGGCATCCGGGATATCGTGAAGACCTTCCTGTTTACGAAGCGTCGGTTGGACCGAATGGGCTGAAGCTGGTCCGCACGCATGGCGACGAAGGTAAACCTGCTGGGCGATGGAGTTTTCCCGACTCTGAAACGCGAAAACATTTGGGTTATACTCGCAAGTCAGCGGAGGAAATCCGGGCGGATGCGGCCATGCCTCAGGCCCCGTCATTCGCGTCCGAGGTCAACTTGCCGCCGGGAACGAAAATCCGAATCGGAACCGCCGCATCGCATGACAGGTGGGGAGAAGGCAATGCGCTTCAGATCGAAATTCTCGGCGAGCCTAGGGGAAATTGGTTCAGCCATACGCGCGCGTTGGGGCAGCCGTAGGGAAATCTCGCCGTGGTGGCCGACCATTGAGGGCCAAAGTCCCAAGAGCCCTGAAATTGAGGTCCGACACAATCTGATCCGCATCAACGGGCATACCGTCGAAGTCGAGCAGGAGATCGTTCACGTACTCCTGCTAAAAGACCGAATCATCCTGTCCATGGACGGTGCTGACTATCCGTCCGATGACGAATACCGTGCCCGAAACGTGCTGGCTGTTGATTTCGATGGGTGTCAACTGTGGCGAATAGAGCCTAGCCCCGTGGCGGTTCAAGTTAGCAATGTGCCTGAGCGGGCACCTTACGGAGGTTCCCTGTGCGAAAAAGGCGATTGCACTGCCAATGGCGATTCAGTGCTGATCCGTCTCTTGGATTCCAACGAGAGCGAATTTCGGCTGAATCCCGACACGGGAAAGCTGGGGCAGCGTGTTTTTGGCCGATTCACAGGTTTCGATGAGGATGAGCGAAACCCGAAAAGTGGAGCACATGGAAATTCCTGGCATCCGCCATTTCGAGAAGATGTTGAGGTCGTTCAAGCGGTGGTTGGTTCCGAAGGTCTCAGATTGGAACGCCCGCATGACTACAGAAACGCGCCGGAAGGATGTTGGGCGTATCGGGAAGCTGAAATGCGCGTCCATATGGGATATTCGCGCAAGTCCGCAGAGGCGATCCGCTCAGCCTCCGCGCTTCCGCGAACGCCGGCGTTCATTTCCGACGTAAGTGTGCCGCCAGGAACGAACATCCGTATAGGAGCAGCGGCGAAGCATGACCGATGGGGGGATGGAGGTGCGGTTCAGATACAGATTCTCGATGTGCCAAAAAGGACGTGGTTCGGACCACCGCGCGCCTTGAAATAGACCGGGGGCGTCGACCAGGCCTTCCATGCCGCTCAAAACGCTGCTGGTAAACGGATCGGGGACGATCCAGGGCAAGAATTGTGCTGCATTCATGATCGCAAATGCCGCATTGCAATTTCCGCCGCGATGTTCTCCAGCGAGGCGAGCGCGTTACGGCGCTCGGGCGTGTCCAGCGTACTCCGGGCAAGGGCGTCGAATGTTGCCCGGTAGAGGCCGTGCAGGTCGGATAGGCTGCGCGACGCCAATTCGACGCGGGTGATGAGTTTCATGATTTCCTCCTTCAGTATCGGAGGCCCCGACCATCGGAGCCTTTCCGGCTCCCAACCCGCACGATCCCCGAGGAAAGGCCTCGTGGTCGGCGGTTGATGAACGAAGGAGGAATCAGGAAACTTGGAAACACGAAGCGATATGGGGTCGCGCCCTTGGACGAATGAACGGCGCTTCAGGGCTCAGCGTTCGATTTCCGGGCCGGAGTCGCGGGAACGGTCGCGGTCGCGTGTCCGGTTGCGCAGGCGCTCCAGGCGGTCGGACAGGCTCGGCGACTTGAGAATGCGGGACGCTTCCGGCCCGGTGGTCTGCGCGGTGAACGAAGGCCGGTCAGATTTGGCTGCATGTTTCGGTGTTATTGCAGCCGGCTCCGGTGCTTTTTCGAGCGAAACCGGAGCCCGCTTCACGGCGCGTTCTGTGGAATCCGATGGCATGGAGCGAGACTCGGGCGCTTTCTCCCGATCCCGTGTCACGGCAATCGCCTCCGGTGCTTTTTCGGGTGCCACGGGAGCTTGCTTCACAACGCGCTCCTTGGAAATCGATGGCGTGGAACGCGGCGCGGGCGTTCTTTCTGCCGCTTTGGCCGGGACGGGTTCCTGCCGCGCCGATTGCCGCCGGGTTTGCAGTACTTTTTGCCGCGCTTCGCGCATCGCCGCATAGCGCTTGCGGTCGCTGCGCAGGTCCAGCAGTTCCATC
>JANQIL010000080.1 GCA_028282245.1 Magnetospira sp. | reverse complement strand
TGGAGCTGATGTTCCAGGCGGTGTCCGGCCAGCTCGCCAACGCCGTCAACTAGTCGGGAGATTGCTCCACCCTCGACCCGACGCGAGGAGGCAACCCGCCCCATAGACCAAACCCGATCCCACGACCCGATGGGAATGCCTCCAGGGAGGGGACGCCAAGTCCCCTCCCGTTTCGGGACATCGAACAGCCGCCCCCGTTGAACGGAAGACAGAGAGCCACCCCGAAGAAAAACAAAAAACCATCGTCCTCGTTCAGCATACGACCCCCCGAGACCCCGAGACCCCGATCATGCTGACACCGCCGACCCCGAACCTGATTGCCGTGGCCGCCCTGCTCGGCCTGGCCGCCCTGGCGGCGGCCCATGATCTGCGCGCGTTCCGGATCCCCAACTGGATTCCGGCCGCCATCCTTGCCCTGTATCCCGTTCACGTGCTGACCGCCCCGGCGGTGGTCGACTGGACCGGCGGCCTGATGGTCGGCGGCGTGGCCCTGGCCGCCGGATTCGCCCTGTTTTCCCTGGGCCGCCTTGGCGGCGGCGACGCGAAACTGTTCGCCGCCTGCGCCGTCTGGGCCGGCCCCGAGCGCGGTTTCGAGCTTCTGGTCGTGACCGGCCTGGCCGGCGGCCTGCTCGCCCTGCTGGTCGTGTCGCCGGCCCGCCTCGCGGTGGCCGGGATGTTCGAGCGGATCGGCTGGACCCGGTCGCGCGACCATCTGCTGGCCGACTGCCTGCCCTACGGGGTGGCCATCGCGGCCGGTGGCGGCGCCGTCGGCGTTGGCCTGCTGCGGGGAGCCGTGTCATGACCCTGCGCACCGTTCTCCTGCTGATGGCCGCCCTTGCCGTGGCCGGATTGACCGCCCTGTTCGCGCGCGGCTGGATCAATGCCCAGAAGGCCGCCCTGTCGCCCGAGGTGCGCGTCGAGACGGTGACCACCGAGGCGGTCAACGTGCTGGTCGCCAAGCAGCCGATCGTCGCCGGCTCCTTCGTCAAGCCGGACATGCTGACCTGGCGGGCATGGCCCGAGGACGGCGTGATCGACGCCTACGCGGTCGAGGGCGAGGTCGCCGTCGGCGCCTTCGAGGGCGCGGTGGCACGTAGCGGCATCGCCGAGGGGCAGCCGATTCTCGCCGCCCAGGTCGTGCATCCGGGCGAGCGCGGCTTCCTGGCCGCCGTGCTGACTCCCGGCAAGCGCGCGGTGTCGGTGCCGGTCGACGCCACCTCCGGGATCTCCGGCTTCGTGTTTCCGGGCGACAAGGTGGACCTGTTGTTGACCGTCACCTTCCAGGTCAAGGACCGGGAGGGCGAGATGCATCGCCGCCATGCCACCCGAACCCTGCTCAGGGACGTGCGAATCCTGGCCATCGACCAGAAGGTGGAACAGGCGGACGGTCAAATCAGCGTCGCCAAGACGGCGACCGTCGAGGTGGTCTCCGATCAGGCCGAGCGAATCGCCCTGGCCCTTCAAATGGGCGCCATCTCGCTCAGCCTGCGCAGCCTGGCCAAGGACGCCGAGATGGCCGTCGCGGACCCGCCGGGTCGCAAGGGCTATCTGCTCGACACCCAGGTGTTCGGTATCGTCGGCGGCCGCGCGGGCGGTCGCGAGATCAACGTGCTGCGCGGCAATCAGGCCGACGTGGCGGCGTTCTAGTGGTTCGATGCCAACGGATGAGTCCCATCCGTTGGCTGAATCGAACCACCGGATCAATAGCTTGGTGGATCGACCGATCCAAAGCTTGGGTACCAAGCGTTTGGATCCGATCCACTAGGGCGCGGAGGACAAAACGATGATGACCGCGTATTCCAACACCGTTTCGCGCGCCGCGGTTTTGATTGCCGCCGCGCTGGTCGCCTGCATGTCGCTTGTCGTCGCCTCGATGCCGGCGGGCGCCGCCGAGCCGCAGCTGGTCGCGGTGTCCGACGATCACGTGTCGCTCGACCTCAACAAGGGCCGTCTGGTGCGTCTGCCGGCGCCGGCGTCCACCGTGTTCGTGGCCGATCCGGAGATCGCCGACATCCAGGTCAAGTCGCCGCGCCTAGTCTACCTGATGGGCCGCAAGCCGGGCGACACCACCCTGTTCGCGGTCGATGGGCGGGAGCGCCTGCTGGCCAACCTGAACGTGCGGGTCAATCACAATCTTTCCGACCTGCGGCGCACCATCGCCGATCTGTATCCCGACCTCGACGTGGTGGTCAGCAGCGTTGGCGACGCGATCATGCTGAACGGCATCGTGCCTTCGGCCCTGATCGCCCAGGACCTGGAGCGGCTGGCCGGCCATTACGCCGGCATGAAGGAGACCTCGATCATCGAGGGCACCAAGACCACCAAGACCGAGACGCCGATGGTCATCAATCGTCTTCAGGTAACGGCCCCCAATCAGGTCAACCTGCGGGTCCGGGTGGCCGAGGTGTCGCGCGGCGTCGACAAGCAACTCGGCATCAACTGGAACATCGTCGGTTCGCTGGGCGCCTTCTCGCTCGGTCTCGCCACGACCAATCCGTTTACCGTCAACGTGATCGAGCATACCGCGGGCATTGGCGCCACCGAGGGGGCATGGAACGTTGGCGCGGTGCTCGACGCCCTGGAGGAGGAGGGGCTGGTCACCGTGCTGGCCGAACCCAACCTCACCGCCATGTCCGGCGAGACGGCCAGTTTCCTGGCCGGTGGCGAGTTCCCGGTCATGATTCCCCAGGGGGTCGACCGCATCATCATCGAATTCAAGCCGTTCGGCGTCGCCCTGGCGTTCACCCCGACCAGCGTCGGCGACCGTATCAGCCTGAACGTGGCGCCGGAGGTCAGCCAACTGACCACCAACGGCGCGATCACGATACCGCTGGCCGGCGGCACCCTGCAAGTTCCGGCCCTCACCACCCGGCGCGCCGAGACCACGGTGGAACTGGGCAGCGGCCAGAGCTTCGCCATTGCCGGCCTGTTGCAGAACAACGTCACCCACGACATTTCCAAGTTCCCGGGCCTCGGCGACCTGCCGGTGCTGGGCCGCCTGTTCCAGTCGGACCGCTTCCAGCGCGACGAGAGCGAACTGGTGATCATCGTGACCCCGTACATCGTGAAGCCGGTCTCGGCGCCGCGTCTCGCCTCGCCGGTCGACGGCTTCCATCCGCCGAGCGACATCGAGCGACTGGTGGTCGGCGGCACCCATAAGCGCAACCGCGCTCCGGGACGTCCGGTGAGCGTGGTCGGCGACGGCCGCAGCCTGATCGGCCCGGTCGGATTCACCCTGGACTGAGGAAACGCCCGCCATGACCCCGACCCCGCGCATTCCCGCCGTCGTTGCCGCCGCTACCTGCCTTGCCGCGCTCACCGGCTGCTTCGCCCTCGGCGGAGGCGAGACCCTGCTCGCCTCCGGCGCCGTCGCCGGCGCCGCCTACATGATCGGCCAGGAGGCCGACGTGGAGGACTGGCACAACGTCAAGCCGCGCAAGGCGGCTCAGGTCACGCCGACGGAGATGCTCCATCAAGTGGGCTTCGCGGCCGGCGATGCCTCCCTGCTCGGCGTCGAAATGGCGGCCCTCGATGATTTCCTGCGACGTGTCCGGCCGACCGAGGTCGACGAGATCGGTGTCCATGCCGACCCGACGCCGCTGGCCCGCCGGCGGGCCGAGGCGGTGGTGGGCTACCTGGCGCACGGCGGCGTCCCGGCCTACCTCGCCGTCGATCCGGCGCGCCCGGCGTCGGGTGGCGTGTCGGTGCGGGTGCGTCGCCATCTGGTCACCCTGCCGGCCTGTCCGGACTGGAGCGACGAGCCGGGAAATATCTTCTCCAACGGCCCGGGGGCCAACTGGGGCTGCGCCACCGCCAGCAACCTGGGCCTGATGGTGGCCGATCCGCGACATCTGGTGGCCGGGCGTCCGATGGGACCGGGCGACGGCGGCTACATGGCGGCGTCGATCACCCGCTACCGGGCCGGCGAGACGAAACCGATCGCCATTCTCAACACCGGAAAGACCTACACCTTCTCGAAAACCGACGGCGACCAATAGGAGGATTCGATGGGCATGCCCTTCAGGAAACCATCCCCGTCCACCGAGCCGCTGCCGGCCCCTGCCGTTGTTTCCGACGACGTGACGGCGCGGAGTCTGCTGCGGCTGACCACCGAGCGCGGCTGGCCGGACGACGTGGTGCGACGCGGCGGCCCGGCCGACGCGGCGGCCCTGCTGGCCCACGCGCGGACGCCGCCGCTGCTGGTCGTCGATCTCGCCGACTCGGCCGATCCGGCCGCCGACCTGGGCGCGCTGGCCGAGGTCTGCGATCCCGGGACCCGGGTCATCGCGCTCGGCACCGTGAACGACGTGAACCTCTACCGGACCCTGCGCGACATGGGAGTCGAGGACTATCTCCTGAAGCCGGTGATCGCCGACGCGCTGGCGGCCGCTCTCGACCGCCCGCGGGCGGCCCCGACCCCGGACGATGGCGACGGCGCGGAAAACGACTCGCGGCTGGTCGCGGTGGTCGGCGCGCGCGGCGGCGTCGGGGCCACCACGCTGGCGGTCAATCTGGCCTGGATGCTG
Source organism: Magnetospira sp. (assembly GCA_028282245.1). GTDB lineage: Bacteria > Pseudomonadota > Alphaproteobacteria > Rhodospirillales > Magnetospiraceae > JANQGL01. The sequence goes on along the minus strand of JANQIL010000080.1, from coordinate 35,387 downwards.
GCCAACGACCATCGGCGCCGCACCGCCCTGGTCGATCTCGACCTCTACTTCGGAACCACGGCGCTGGCCCTCGACCTGGAACCCGGTCGCGGATTCCGGGAAGCCCTCGAAACGCCGAACCGCATCGATGGCCTGTTCATCGAGCGGGCGGCGGTTCGGGTCGGCGAGCGGCTGTTCGTGCTCGACACCGAGGAGGACATGTCGCGCGCCATCCGGCCGGACCCGGACGCCGTGGATCTGCTCCTGGAGAAGATGCGCCAGTCGTTCGAGCGCGTCGTCGTCGACCTGCCGCGCGCCGCCCTGGCCGGCGGCGGCGTGGCCGGCGCGGCAAGCGATCTGGTGCTGGTCGGCGATCTGTCGCTGGCCGGGATGCGCGACATGCTGCGGCTGCGCGAGTACCTGGCCAAGGCGGCGCCCGACAGCCGTCTCCACCTGGTCGTCAATCGGGTCGGCCTTCTGGGGCGCGGCGAAATGCCGAGAAGCGCCTTCGAGAAGGGTGTCGAGACGAGGATCGACCTCGCGGTGCCGTTCGACGTCGCCACCTTCATGGAAAGCGCGAACCAGGGCAAGGCGGCCCCGGAGATCGCCCGCAAGTCGAAGGCGGTGGCCGCGTTGGCCGAGCTTGCCCGCCGGGTCGATCCGGTGTCCGTCGATACCACGGCGCCGTCGCTGCTGTCGCGTCTGCGCGCCCGAAAGGTGGCCTGATGTTCGGGCGACGCCAGGAGATCACGGAGACGGTGGTTCCGTTGCGCGCCGAGCAGCCGGCCCGCCGCGCCGCGCCGCCGCCGGAGGCGCCGGACGACGCCGATCTCGAGGCCCGGGTCGCGGCGGCGGTGGCAATGGCCGAGCCGCTGGTGATGGCGCGCATCGACGACGCCGAGGCATTGGCGATGACGCGCGGCGAACTGGCCGGGCGGATCGCCGACCTGCTCGACGAGGCGGCCGCCGGCGCGCCGCCCGAGGGCACGGCGCATCGCGACGCGGTGACCGCGTTGATCAACGGCCGGCTGGCCCGGGCGCGGGCGGCGGCCGACGAACGGTCTCGGGCGCGGGACCCGGTGAGCCTGGCCAAGGAACAGGTGCAGCCGCTGCTGCTGGAGCGCATCGACGTCTCAAAGGCCTCCGATCTGCCGCGCGGCGATCTGGCCCATCAGGTGGGCGACATCGTCGGCGAAATCCTGGCCGAGAGGAAGCTGCAACTCAATTCGCTCGAACAGCGCGAATTGGTCACGGTGCTGCTCAACGACATGCTGGGCCTGGGGCCGCTGGAGCCCTTGCTGGCCGACGAGGCGGTGACCGACATCATGGTCAACGGCCCCCGGCAGGTCTACGTCGAGCGCAAGGGCAAGCTGGTGCTCTCCGACGTCCGGTTCCGCGACGACGCCCACGTGATGAACATCGCCACCCGCATCGTCTCGCAGATCGGGCGGCGGGTCGACGAGAGCTCGCCGCTGGTCGACGCGCGGCTGGCCGACGGGTCGCGCGTCAATATCATCATCCCGCCGCTCGCCATCGACGGACCGTCGATCTCGATCCGTAAATTCGCCAAGAAGAAGATCACCCTCGACATCATGGAGGCCAACGGCAACCTGTCGCCGGAAATGGCGACGGTGCTGCGCATCGCCTCGCGGGCCCGCCTCAACATCCTGATCTCGGGCGGCACCGGCTCGGGCAAGACGACCCTGCTCAATGCGTTGTCCCGGATGATCGACGACGGCGAGCGGATCGTCACCATCGAGGACGCGGCGGAACTTCAGTTGCAACAGCCGCACGTGGTGCGCCTGGAGACCCGGCCGCCGAACCTGGAGGGGCAGGGCGAGATCGCCCAACGCGATCTGGTCAAGAACGCCCTGCGCATGCGCCCCGACCGGATCATCCTGGGCGAGATCCGGGCCGGCGAGGCCCTCGACATGTTGCAGGCCATGAACACCGGCCACGACGGCTCGCTCGGCACCATCCATGCCAACAACCCGCGCGAGGGCCTGACCCGTCTGGAAAACATGGTCGCGATGACCGGCGTGAAGCTGCCGCACGAGGCGGTGCGGGCGCAGATCGCCAGCGCCGTTCACATGATCGTTCAGGTCAGCCGCATGCGCGACGGCATGCGCCGCATCACCCACGTCACCGAGGTGGTCGGCATGGAGGGCGAGGTGGTCACCACCCAGGATCTGTTCACCTTCGTCTACGAGGGCGAGGGCGCCGACGGCAAGCTGGCCGGGCGTTTCGAATCGACGGGGCTGCGGCCGCACTTCCTGCCCAAGGCGAAGTATTTCGGACTCGACCGGGCGGTCATGGAGGCGATGGGATGAACGGCGGCGAACTCGTTCTGTTCATCGGCGTCGCGGCAACCCTGATGATTCTGGTTCTGGCCGCGCGGTCGGGCGGCGCGTCGCGGCGCGCCCTGTCGCGCCGCGCCGAGGCGATCAATCGCCGCGCGCACGGATTGAAGCCGGCCGTCGACGCGGCCCGGCTGACGGTCCGGCGCGTCGAGACGGACGGCCCGTTCCCGACCCTGGACCGGGCGCTCAAGGGCCTGCTGCCGCGCGCGTCGGCCCTGCGCGACCGATTGGACCGGACCGGGCGGAACATTTCCATCGGCAGCTACATCGTCACCAACGTCGTGCTGTTCGTGGTCGCCTTCGGGCTCCTGGCCGGGTTGGGTGGCTTGCCGCCGGCGATCGCCCTGCCGCTTGCCCTGGTCGCCGGAATCGGCCTTCCCAACTGGGTCGTCGGGAAGATGGCGAAACGGCGGATCGGGCGGTTCAACGCGCTGTTTCCGGATTCCATCGATCTGATCGTGCGCGGCCTGCGTTCCGGCCTGCCGGTGACCGAATCGATCGGCGCGGTGGGGCGCGAGATGGCCGATCCGGTCGGCGTCGAGTTCCGCAAGGTGTTCGACACCATGCGTTTCGGGCGCACCCTGGAGGACGCGCTCTGGGATGCCGCGCGGCGTCTGAACACCCCGGAGTTCAAGTTCTTCGTGATCTCGCTTTCGGTGCAGAAGGAGACCGGCGGCAACCTTGCCGAGACCCTCGCCAATCTGTCCGACATCCTGCGCAAGCGCCGCCAGATGAAGCTCAAGATCAAGGCCATGTCCTCGGAGGCGCGGGCCAGCGCGGTGATCCTGGGGTCGCTGCCGTTCATCATGTTCGGGATCATCTCGGCCCTCAACTGGAGCTATGAGTCGACCCTGTTCACCGATCCGCGCGGCCTCGTGCTGGTCGGCGTCGGGCTGTCCAGCCTGCTATTGGGCGTTCTGGTGATGGCGAAGATGGTGAGTTTCGAAATATGAGCGCCCTGGCCGCCATGCTCCCCGTTCCGATCGAGGACATCATCGCCGCGATGGCCGCCATGGCCGGGTTCATCAGCGTCGTCGCGCTGTGGAACGGCCTGCGGGTCGGCGAGCCGCTGGACGGGCGGGTGCGCGCCCTGAAGCGCCGGCGGGCCGCCCTCAGGTCCGGCCTGCTGGCCGGACCCGGACGCCGCGAGCGGCAGCGACGCCAGGAGGCGGTCGGCTTCATGCGCGGCGTGGTCACCCGGCTGCGCCTGCTGGGCACCCAGGAGTCGGCCAACGTCGCCCGCAAGCTGAGCGCCGCCGGCTGGCGCTCCAAGGATGCCCTGGTGGTCTTCATGTTCTTCAAGCTGGCGCTGCCGTTCGCCTTCGGGGGCGCGGCGGCGGTGGCCGTCTACGGGCTCGATCTGTGGCCGATGCCGGCGATGGCCAAGCTGTTCGTGGCCCTGCTCTTCACGGTGGTTGGCGCCTACGCGCCGGAGGTGTTCGTGCGCAATCTGGCCGACCGCCGGAAGAAGGCGCTCCGCAAGGGATTGCCGGACGCCCTCGACCTGCTGGTCATCTGTGCCGAGGCGGGGCTGAGCCTGGACGCGGCGCTGACCCGGGTGGCGCGCGAAATCCGCAACGCGGCGCCGGAGCTGTCCGACGAACTGGCCCTCACGGCGGTCGAGCTGGGGTTCCTGCCGCAACGCCGGGTGGCGCTCGAGAACCTGTCGGCGCGTTGCGGCCTGGAGCAGATCCGGGGTGTCGTCAACACCCTGTTGCAGACCGAGAAGTACGGCACCCCGCTGTCGCAGAGCCTGCGCGTTCTGGCCGCCGAGTTCCGCAACGAGCGGATGATGAAGGCCGAGGAAAAGGCCGCCAAGCTGCCGGCGACGCTGACCATCCCGCTGATCGTGTTCATTCTGCCGACCCTGTTCGTGGTTCTGCTCGGTCCGGCGATCATCTCGACAATCGACAACCTGGGTAATTTCGGTCGCTGACGGAAACGGCGGTCATCGGTTCCGGACCCGTGCTGTCGGGGTTGCGCGGTCCGGCGGGCGCCGGGGGGTGAGGGGTCGCCTCCCGGCGCCGTCTTGTTCCAGCGGCGCGAGGGCTTGCGGCGCGAAACGGCACGGCCAATGGAAAGTAGAAATAAGTAAAATATTTCATTCCAAAGTAGAATTTATTAAAGTGTTTTTAAAGTCACTTCCGTTTCTTGATGTTAGTGAATATTAAATTAATAAAAAATAATTATATACATTATATTACTGTCATATGAGATCGGATTGTTTAATTTGCTGGATTTTAAAATATCATCTATAATAAATAAATTTTTTCTATATTTTCATGAGAGGATAGATGACATGCATGCTGAAAGAAAAGCTTTGCTTTCTGATTTGAATGCTTCCGAAAACGATCCGACGTCCGGTTCACGGGAAAAAGGCACCGGTATTGCCAAAAAGATGGTTTTCGGTCTTTCGGTTCTTGCGCTTTTTGCCGTTGTGATTGCTATCGTAGGTGTGTATTTCATAAATAAAATCGAGTCCTCATTGAATCAAATCACGGATTACGCGGCGCCAACCGTGGAGACCGCCGACGATCTGGTGATGAACATTTGGGAAGCGGCCAAGGTTGCCGAGGAAATCATCGCCGACGAAGAGTTGGAGGATATTCGAGTTCTGCGAGAGGAGTTTAACCAATTCGAGATTGAATTTAAAAAATCCTACGAGGAATTGGATGCTCTCGTGGATGACCGGGACCTTCTGGACGAGCTCGATTCGGCGAAACAACGCCACGAGGCGTTCATTCGAAACGCCAATATCATGATCGAGGCCCACATCGCCGAATTGGAGGAAGAAATCAACGCCGACCGATTGCTTGAGGCCTTCGATGGCGTCGGCGCCAAGCTGATCGCCATGCTTGATGAGTTCGCCGATGAAAACGAGGCCGAAATGGCCAAGGTCGAGGGCGATGTCTTGGTGCAACGCGGACTGGCCACCGCGTCGGACATCAACGATCTTATGGGGAGTTTGTTCAATCAGGACTATCCGGTTGTCGAGGCGTCCCTGAAGCTGCAGCGGCTGATCATCGAGATGCAGGACACGGCGGGCGAATACATGGCGACGGAGCATCTCGGGCATATTGAAAAACCGGCCAGGGAATTCGCCGGCCTCGCCGCAGCCGCCAAACCGCATTTCGACGTCATCAACCGATTGGCCGAAACCGAGGAGGACAGGCAGGACGCCAAGGTTCTGCAAGGCACCTTCGATCTCTGGGTCTCCCAGGCCTCGCAGGACGAGCAGCTTTTCGATACCCACCGGGACATGCTGGCCAACGAAACGGCGGCCGACGAGGCGACGGAAGCCATGGAATCCGATGCGGATTCCATGGCCGACACCCTGGACGTGGTGGTCGAGAAGGCCGACGCCCTGAGCGACGGGGCGGACGAAATAGCGGCGGGCATGGTGTCCCGGGCGCAAACCATCATGGCGGTCCTGGTGGGCGCGGCCATTATGGTCGGCGTGGCGCTGCTGCTCATGGTCGTGAAAACCGTTACCCAACCCATCGTCCAAATGACCACGGCCATGAAGGGGCTCGCCAATGGAGACCTCCAGTCCGACATCCCCGCCCAGGGGCGGTCCGACGAGGTGGGGGCCATGGCCCGGGCGGTCCAGATATTCAAGGAGAACGCCATCAAGGCCAGGGATTTGGAGTCCGAGCGGGAAGCCTTGGCAAGGAAGGCCGAGCAGGAAAAACGGGCCCTGATGAACCGGTTGGCCAGCGAGTTCGAAGGTGATGTCGGCGGCGTGGTGGAGGCCGTTTCCTCCTCGGCGACGGAAATGCAGCAGACGGCGAAATCCATGAACGAAATCGCCGAGCAGACGGAACGGCAGGCCCAGACGGTGGCCGCCGCCTCCGAGCAGTCATCGGTGAATGTCCAAACGGTGGCCGCGTCGGCCGAGGAACTCTCCCGATCCATCACGAATATCCGCCATCAGGTGGCGGAATCCAACGATGTCGCGGCACGGGCGTCCGCCAAGGCAACGGAGACCCACGAAACGGTTCAGGGTCTGGTGACCGCCTCCCAGGAGATCAGCGAGGTCGTCGCCCTGATCACCGATATCGCCGAACAGACCAATCTGCTGGCGCTCAACGCGACGATCGAGGCGGCCAGGGCGGGCGACATGGGCAAGGGGTTCGCCGTGGTCGCCAGCGAGGTCAAGAATCTTGCCAACCAGACCGCCAGGGCAACCGAGGAGATCAGCCAGAAAATCGACGAGGTTCAATCGGCGACCAACAGGTCCGCGAAGGCCATCGAGGAAATCAACGCCATCGCCGAGCAGGTCAACCGGATTTCGACCGGAATCGCGGGCGCGGTCGAGGAGCAATCCGCCGCGACCCGGGAAATCGCGCGCAACGTGGAAGAGGCGGCCAGCGGAACCACCGAGGTATCCCAGAACATCGCCGAGGTGATGTCGGCGGCGGGCAGGGCGGGGACCACCGCCGCGCGAACCACCGAATCGGCGAATGCCCTGTCGCGGGAAGCCGCCCTGCTGGCCGAAAAGGTGAGGGACTTCCTGGGGAAAATCCGCGCCTGACGGGGAACTCGAATAATCTATCCGGGCTCCGCGTCAGACCTTCACGCCCATGGACCGCATGATGTACCACTGCTGGGCGATCGACAGCACGTTGTTGATGGTCCAGTAGATCACCAGTCCGGCCGGGAACTGGGCCAGCATGATGGTGAACACGATCGGCAGGAACAGGAAGATCTTGGCCTGGATCGGGTCGGTCGGCGCCGGGTTCAGCTTCTGCTGAATATACATCGAGAAGCCCATGATCAATGGCCACACGCCGATGATCATGAACGCCGGCGGGTCCCAGGGAATCAGCCCGAACAGGTTGAAAAGGCTGGTCGGGTCCGGCGCCGAGAGGTCCTGAATCCAGCCGAAGAACGGCGCATGGCGCATCTCGATAGTGACGAACAGCACCTTGTAAAGGGCGAAGAACACCGGAATCTGAACCAGGATCGGCAGGCAGCCGGCCGCCGGATTGGCCTTTTCGTTCTTGTAGAGGGTCATCATCTCCTGGTTCAGGCGCACCTTGTCGTCCTTGAACCGCTCCTGAAGCTTCTTCATTTCCGGCTGAAGCTTCTTCATCTTGCTCATCGCCTTGTAAGAGGTGTTGGCGAGCGGATAGAGGGCCAGCTTGATGAGCAGCGTCAACACGATGATGGCGACGCCCATGTTGCCCAGGTACTTGTTGATGAACAGCAGGCCGATGAACAGCGGCTTGGTCAGGAAGTAGAACCACCCGAAATCGATCGCCAGATCGAAATTGTCGATCTCCAGGACCTCCGCGTAATCGTCCAGAAGGTCGACCTCCTTGGCGCCGGCGAACAGATGCTGCACCGCCGCAACGGAGGCGCCGGGCTGGGCGGTCCGCATGGGGCCCACGAAATCGGCCTGGTAGCGGTCGGTGTTGTCGGTCAGTTGATACAGGAACCGGGCGGCCACCGGCTGCGTCTGGTTGGGCACCAGGGCCGTCAGCCAGTACTTGTCGGTGATCCCCAGCCATCCGCCGGTGGTCTGAAGCCGCTGTTGCCCGTCATCCCTGACGTCGTCGTAGTCGACCTCTTCCAGGGTGCCGTCGAACACCCCGAGCAGGCCTTCGTGCAGAATATAGAAACCGGTCGTTTCCGGCGTCTCGTAACGCGAGATCAGGCCGTAGGGCAGGACCGAGACCGGGGCGTCGGAGCGGTTCTCGACCGATTGCTCGATCCGGAACATGTAGCCGTTGTCGAGGGTGACCACCCGCTTGAACACCAGTCCCTGGCCGTTGTCCCAGGTCAGGGTGACCGGATCGTTGGGGCGCAGGGTGTCCTTGTCGGCCGTCCACAGGCTGTCGTCGTCGGGCAGCGCGGTGTCGGTGCCCGGCGCCGCCACCCAGCCGAAACTGGCGAAGTAGGCCTTCCGGGCCCCGGTCGGCGACAGCAGGGTGATCGGCGCGCTGTCCTTGTCCAGGTCCTCCCGGTAGTTGGACAGCGTCAGGTCGTCGAACCGGGCGCCCTTGAGCGAGATCGATCCGTGCAGGCGCGGCGCGTCGATGAGCAACCGGTCGACGCGGGCGATCACCTGGGATCGGTCGATGATCGCCGGCATGCCCGGAGTCGGCGCCATCACGCCGCCCGGGGCCGCCATGTGGGCCGGCGCGACGGGGGGCAGGGCGTCGCCGCCCGGCATCTGGCCGGCCTCCTGCGAAACCGCCGGGTCGACCGGGGGAACCATCTCCGGCGCCGGGAACAGCAGTTGCCAGCCGAGCAGGATGGTCACCGAAATGACGACGGCCAGGATGAGGTTGCGTTGATCGCCCATAAGTCGTTCCGTCTGTTTTACCGGTCTTCCGGTGTGCACTGTATCTCGCTCGGAGGGGTGGATCGGCCGCCGTCCGGGCTGTCCGGCACCGGATCGTACCCCTCTCCCCCCCAGGGATGGCACCGACCGATGCGCCGGATCGCCAGCCAGCCGCCGCGCACCGCGCCGAACCGGCCGATGGCCTCGATCGCGTAGGACGAACAGGTCGGCTGATACCGGCAGGACGGCGGCAGGACGGGGGATAGCAGAAGCTGATAGGCGCGCACAAGGGCACGCAGAAGACGGGCCGGAGGACTCATCGTCCGGCCTCCATATCCCGAAACAGTTTCAATCGTTTAAGCGCGGATTCCAGATCCCCGATCAGGCTCCGGAAAGGACGCGTCGGGGTCTCGGCGCGGCCGATCAACACGTAATCGTGCCCCGGTTCCGCATGGCGTGGGAGAATCGCCTCGGCCGCCGCGCGCAGCCGCCGACGGGCCCGGTTGCGGGTCACCGCCTTGCCGACCTTCTTGCTGTCCGTGATTCCCAGCCTCGGACCCGGGACGTCGACCGGCGGCCGGTCTCCGGTCCGCCGCCGCCGGGCCTGTAGAACCAGGCCGCGCGCAACGGATTTGCGTCCGCCGCTGGCGGCGCGCAGGAATTCGCGCCGCTGCTTCAGTCGCGGCAACACGGCGCCGGCGTCCTCAGGCGGACAGCTTCTTGCGGCCCTTGCGCCGACGGTTGGTCAGCACGCGCCGGCCGCCGACCGTGGCCAGGCGGCTGCGGAAACCGTGCCGGCGCTTGCGGACCAGGCGGCTCGGCTGAAAGGTGCGTTTCACGGGACGTTCTCCGAGATCGTTTGCGGGACCGGACAGAGCGGATCGCGAGGCCCGGTGTATAAGGACTCGGCCCGGTCAAGTCAACAAGCGGGGGCCGCCCGCGTCACGAAACCGTGACGGTTCGCGGGCGGCTTGTGACTGTGAGTCGACACCCGGGAGCGTAATATGACGTCACATGGCCGATCGCAAGCGACGAGGACGCACGGCATGAACGAAACCGAGACACGCGGAAGCTTCTCAGGGCGATCCCTGAAGCGCCTTTGGCCCTTGTTGGTCGTGGTGGCCGGGTTGACCGCCATTTACGGGTTTGGCCTCGACCGTTTCATGAGCTTCGAGGCGCTGTCCGCGAACCGGGACGCGATCCTGGACTGGAAGGCGGCGCACGAGACGCGGGCGGTGGCCGTGTTCATTCTGATCTATTACGTCGCGGTGTTGTTTTCGGTGCCCGGCGCGGTATGGATCACCATCGCGGGCGGTTTTCTGTTCGGAACCCTGGCGGCGGCCGTCTACGTGGTGATCGGCGCCACCCTGGGGGCGGTCGGCATCTTCCTCGCCGCCCGCTACGCCCTGCGCGACTTCTTCCGGGCGCGGGCCGGGCGCGCCATGCGGCGCATGGAGGCGGGATTCCGGACCAACGCCTTTTCGTATCTGCTGGTCCTGAGGCTGGTGCCGTTGTTTCCGTTCTGGCTGGTCAATCTGGTGCCGGCCCTGATCGGGGTGCCGCTCCGCGCCTATGCACTCGCCACCTTCCTCGGGATCATTCCCGGCGCGGTCGTCTACACCAGTGTCGGCAACGGCCTCGGCGCGGTGTTCGAGGCCGGCGGATCGCCCGACCTGGGGTTGATTTTCGAGCCGGAGATCCTGCTGCCGATTCTGGGGCTCGCCCTGCTGGCGATGATTCCGGTACTCTATCGGAAAATCACCGGCAGGGACTCGCGCGGCGCCGCGCCGCCACCGGGGGAGGAACCATGACCACCATCGAAACCGACATTTGCGTGATCGGCGCCGGCTCCGGCGGCCTGTCCGTGGCCGCCGGAGCCTCGCAGATGGGCGCCCCGACGACGTTGATCGAAAAGGGCCTCATGGGCGGCGACTGCCTGAACTTCGGCTGCGTGCCGTCCAAGGCCCTGCTTGCCGCCGGCCATGCCGCCGACGCGGTGCGCGCCGCCGCCCGGTTCGGAGTCCTGGCCGACGCGCCGCGAATCGACGCGGCGGCCGTCCATGCGCACGTGCGGGACACCATCGAGTCCATCGCGCCCCTGGATTCCCAGGAGCGCTACGAGGGCCTCGGCGTGCGGGTGCTGCGCGGCGCGGCGCGCTTCGTGGGTCCGCGCGCCATCAAGGTCGACGGCACGCGGATCACCGCGCGGCGATTCGTGATCGCCACCGGATCGTCGCCCCTCGTGCCGCCGATCCCCGGCCTCGATCGGGTGCCGTTCCTGACCAACGAGACGATCTTCGACATGCGGGACCTGCCCGACCACCTGGTCATCATCGGAGGCGGTCCGATCGGCGTCGAGCTGGCGCAGGCGCATCGGCATCTGGGCGCGGCGGTGACGGTGATCGAGGCGGCGTCCCTGATGCCGCGCGAGGATCCGGAACTGGTCGATTTCGTGCGTCGCCGGCTGATCGCGGACGGGGTGAGCGTGATCGAGGGGGCGACGGTGACCGGCATCGAGGCGACGCCGGCCGGGATCGGCGTCGCCGCGACCCGCGATGGCGAGGCGCTGCGCGTCGAGGGCTCGCACCTGCTCGTCGCCGCCGGGCGGCGGCCGAACACCGACGGCCTTGGCCTGGAGGCGGCGGGAATCGACCACGACCGCCAGGGGATCGCCGTGGATTCCCGGCTTCGGACCAGCAACCGCAAGGTCCACGCCATTGGCGACGTGGCCGGCGGCCCGCAGTTCACCCACGTGGCCGCCTATCATGCCTCGATCGTCATCAAGAACGCCCTGCTGCGGATTCCGGCCAGGGTCGATCCGACGGCCATTCCCCGGGTCACCTACACAACGCCCGAGCTGGCCTGGGTCGGAGCCGACGAGGAGACGGCGGCGGCGCGCCTCGGGACATCGTTGCGCGTCCTGCGCTGGTCGCTGGCCGACAACGACCGGGCGCGCGCCGAGGCCACCGCCGCCGGCATGGTCAAGGTGCTGACCGACCGGCGCGGACGCCTGCTGGGCGCGGGGATCGTCGGCCCGGCGGCCGGCGACCTGATCCAGGTATGGACCCTGGCGATGGCGAAGCGCCTCGGCATCGGTGCCCTGGCCACCATGGTGGCGCCCTATCCGACCCTGGGCGAGGCCTCGAAACGGGCGGCCGGCAGCTTCTACGCGCCGACGCTGTTCTCGGCCCGCACCCGCCGGATCGTTCGCTTCCTGGCCCGCTTCGGTTGACCGGACGCGGATCGCCGATGACCGCGACGCCGCTCCGCAAGCCCACCTTCACGGCCAGTCTGTCGGCCCGCGTCCTGATCCTTACCGTGGTGCTGATCCTGCTGAGCGAAGCCCTGATCTACGTGCCGTCGATCTCCCGTTTCCGGCGCGATTATCTGCACGAGCACCTGGCGGCCGGGCATCTGGCGTCGCTGGCCCTGGAGGCGACGCCCGATCACATGGTCGACGAGGCGTTGCGCGACCGTCTGCTGTTCCACGCCGAGGCGCTCGGCGTGATGATCCGCCGCGACGGCCAGCATTTCGTGGCCCTCGCCGGCGACATGCCGCCCGCCGTCGACGACACGGTCGACATGGACCGCACCGACTGGGTGTACTGGATCGACGGTGCCCTGCGCACCCTGCTGCGGGACGAGCCGCGGATTCTGCGCGCCGTGGGCCGATCGCCGCGCGCCGCCGGGGTGGGCGTGGAGGTGATCCTGACCGAGCGGCCGCTCCGCGAGGAGATGCTCGCCTACTCGAAACGCATCCTGCTCCTGTCGCTGATCATCTCCGGGTTGACCGGAGCGACGGTTTATCTGGGCCTGCAATGGATGATGATCCGGCCGATGCGCCGCATCATCGGCAGCATGGTGGCGTTCCGCGACGACCCCGAGGGCGAATCGGGACGCATGCCCGACTCCCGGCGCGGCGACGAGATCGGCATCGCCCAGCGCGCCCTGTCGGCCATGCAGGACGAGGTGCGCGGGGCGCTGCGGCAGCGCGCGCGGCTGGCCGCGCTCGGCGCCGCCGTGGCCAAGATCAACCACGACCTGCGCAATTCCCTGGCCACCGCGGTCCTGGTCTCCGACCGTCTGGCGAGCAGCGCCGATCCGGAGGTGCGCGAGGTGACGCCGCGCCTGATCCAGGCCATCGACCGCGCGGTCGACCTGTGCGGCCAGACCCTGGACTATGCCGCCGAGCGCGACATTCCGCTGCGTCGCGAGCGCTTCTATCTGGCCGATCTGCTCGAAGAGGTGGCGGCCGGGGTGGTGATCGCCGGCGAGGGACGGGTGACCGCCGACTGCGACACGGACCCGACACTCGAACTGGTGGCCGACGAAATCCAGCTTCACCGCGTATTGGCCAATCTGGGCCGCAACGCCGTGCAGGCCGGGGCGACCCGGGTCCGCTTCGCGGCGACGTCGGGCGAAGGAATGATCACCCTGCTGGTCGAGGACAACGGGCCGGGCCTGCCGCAACGGGTGCGCGACAACCTGTTCAAGCCGTTCGTCGGCTCGTCCCGGCGCGGCGGCAACGGCCTCGGCCTGACCATCGTGCGCGACGTGATGCGGGCCCATGGCGGCGACGTGGAGCTGGATCGCAGCGATGCGTCGGGCACCCGGTTCCGACTGCTGCTGCCGATGGTCGGTGAAGACGACTCAGGGGATACGGAAGGATGACTCGCTGGGACGCCGGTCAATACCTGCGCCATGCCGGGGCGCGACTGCGCCCGGCCATCGATCTGCTGGCCCGGATCGATCTGGAGGCGCCGGCGACGGCGGTTGATCTGGGCTGTGGCACCGGCACCTCGACCCGCCTGCTGGCCGAACGCTGGCCGGGTTGTCGGGTGACCGGCATCGACGCCTCTCCGGACATGTTGGCCCGGGCGCGCGCCGAGGCCGGCGATATCGATTGGATCCTGGGCGACATCGGTACCTGGACGGCGGATCGACCGGTCGACCTTCTGTTCAGCAACGCCGCCCTGCACTGGCTGCCCGATCATTCCGCCCTGCTGCCGCGTCTGTTCTCCGGGGTGGCGGCGGGCGGCGTTCTGGCGATGCAGGTGCCCCGGTTCGGCGAGTTGGCGGCCCACCGGGCGATCGAGGCGGTTGCCGCCGGAGACCGCTGGCGGAGCCGGCTCGGCGGCGCGATACCGGCCCGCACGGTCCTGTCGCCGGTCGCGTATTTCGATCTGCTGGCCGGCCCCGGAGTCCGCCCGGACATCTGGGAGACCGATTACCTGCAGGTGCTGGACGGTCCCGACCCGGTCCTCGACTGGACGCGCGGCACCGCCCTGCGGCCCTATCTTTCGGCGCTCGACTCCGACATGGAGGCCCGGTCGGCCTTCCTGGACGATTGCCGCGCCGCGCTGGCCGAGGCCTATCCGCGTCGCGCCGACGGCACGACCCTGTTCCCGTTCCGCCGATTGTTCCTGGTCGCGGCAAAGGCGGCTTAGGACGGTCGCCGCGACGGCGCGGGCTACCAGACGATCTCGAACAGGCAGGATGGCGCCCCGGCCGCCTCGCAGGCGGTTTCGCGAACCGTCGACCGGCGGCTGACCAAGACCTGATAGAGGCGCTCGAAGGTCGCCGTGTAATAGGCGCACAGAGGGTCCGTCCCGCGCAGTTCGCGACATATCGGGCAGCCGGCGATTTCCAGGCGCAACGGCTTGCCCGGGTGGGCGGCGAAGGCACCGCTGCCGGCGAAGGTCCAGGCGTGCTTGCCGATGGCCTTGAGCAGGATGGAACTGGCGGCCGACGGCCACAATCGTTTCAGCACCGCCTGGGCCGGCTTCGGAATGCGGTGGGCGAGCAGGTAATCGGCTGTCGCCCGGCCGGCCATCCGGCACACCCGGTCCGCCGTCGCCGGATCGAGGCCGGCCCGCAGCGCCGCGTGCAGGCGGCCGACCTCGGCCTCGTCCACCATCCGGTCGGGCAGGGCATCCACGTAGCCGGGCAACCCGGCCTCGGTCAGAATGCGCGCCGAAAGGTCGCGACCGCCGACCGCCTCCAGGGCCTCGGCGATGCGGATGATGGCGTTGGGACCGATGCGTCCGGACGGATGATCTTGCATGGGGCTTGGGTCCTCGGTCGGGCTACTCGGCGGGCTCGGAAACGTTTTCATCGAGCGGCACCGTCCGCCGCTTGCAGGGGCCGCGCCGGGTCACCCGGCCCAGGGTGGCGCGGGTCTTTTCGTGCGACTTGAGGGCCCAGCGCCACAGCGCCGCGAAGGGCAGCGGCAGAACCATGAACCAGTGCTCAAGCAGCGCGAGCAGGGTCAGCGCCGTGAGAATCGCGTAACTGGTGCGCTCGAAGTGGGTCGCCATCGGATCCAGCATCGCCTGGATCAGCAGCACCATGGCGACCGTGGAGACGGTCACCGAAACCGGGAACAGAAGGTTGATCCGCTTCTTGGTGAGGAAGCTCTTGAGGTAGTCCAGGTGCGCCGGAACGAATTCCTCGTTCAGGTTCCACACCCCCAGGAACACGTTGAGGCGGGCGCTCTCGTGCATCCACCAGAGGATCAGGAAGGTCCAGAGGCCGACCTGGTTCGGCTTGTCCCAGGTCAGGACGGCGATGACGGCGGCGCTGAGCAGAATCGCGATCTCGTGCCACAGGGTGATTCCCAGGGCGTGTCCGAAGTGTCGCCAGCCCCGGCAGCCGTCCGGACACCCGGTCCTGCGCGGCCCGGTGATCCAGCCGGTGTAGAAGGTGATTTCCTGCCAGCTCCAGGCGATCAGGCCGCTGGTCAGGCCGCAGAAGGCACCGCCCACGGTCGCGTCGTCGGCGCTCGACGCGAGGCCCCAAAGGGATCCCGCGAACAGCACCGTGGCGACCGAGTTGGTCCAGACGAAGGTGCGTTTCGGCATGCCGTCCAGATACAGGACGGCGCCGGTGCTGAACCACCAGATGAACGCCACGTAGAAAACTGTCAGGACAATTTCGAACAAGATGCTCTCCGCGCGATTATCGCGCATCGCGGGGCTGGCCGCGTCCCGGTCCGGGGAGTCCCGCGCGTGCCGCAGGCCTCCACAAAGTGCTCGATTCCGGCCTTTCGATCAATGCCTCCGCGTTCGGATGCCCGCAACGGACCGTCGTCGGACCCGGTTTCGCCGTCTCAGTCCGTCGTCCTCGCGGCGTCCAGCAGGCGGGCCAGGGACTCGGCGTTGGTGGGTCCAAAGGCGTCCGCCTCGATGGTCTGATCGGCCGCGCGGTCGACCAGGGTCAAGCGTCCGTCGGACCACCGGATGATCTCGTAGGGGGCCTCGTAATCCACCCCCTGTCGCATGCGGTTTCGGTTCAGGCCGCGCAGGGCGCCGAGCACGAAGCCGCCCTCGCCGGCCTCGAGACTCGCGATCACGCGACCGGTGGTCTGTTCGTGAACGTCGTAGGAGCCGCCGCCGCGCGCGACGAATCGGATGGACTGGCTTTCCACCACCTCGGCCGGCGGCATCGCCACCCGCCCGACATCGGCGGTGCGGCTGAACAACGTGGCGGCGAGCGCGAACAGAATCAGAATGCCGGCCCCGATGATGAAGCCCCGGGGCACCTTGTTCTGGGCGTGATGGTCGACCATGGAATGATTCCCCCGGGGTGGTTCAGTCCGCCGTCGCGCGGGCCATCGGCGATTCGGCCGCTGGCTCGTCGGTCGGCGTCTCGAAGGTCGCGTCATCGCGCGGAGTCGGCTGGACCTTCGGGGTTGAATCCTCCTTGGACGCCTTGAGCGCATCGCCGAGCAGGCGGGCGACCTCCTCGGGGGCCTCCAGGCCGCGCATCATCGGTTCGGTCTTCGAGAAATGCCACGGGCGGGCGTGTGGCCACATGTGCAAATACGCGATGTGGGCCGATCCGTCGAGGGCCAGGGAGATGTTGCCGGTGCCGTCCGGGAACGACTTGATGGACGCCGCCCGCACCACCTTGAACGGGATGTTGAAGGAGCGCGGCAGGGCGACCCCGAACCGGAACACCAGCCGCCGCGTGGTCACCGTATAGACCGTGGTCCGGGCGACCAGATAGGCATAGAAATGGATGAGGGCCAGCAGGCCCAGCATCGGAACCAACGGCACCAGACCGATCATCACCACCTGGTCCGTCGGTTTCCCGTCGGACCAGGCGGCGGCGGCGGCCCATGCCATGAGTATCGCGAAGTAGACCACGATCTTGCGGTCATGCAGGGCCCGGCGGGCAATGGCGGCCCGCTTGGGTGCTCCCTGCCAGAGCAGTCGCTCCCCGGTCGGGAGCTCCTCCGGCAAGCCCCGGAGCGGCTCGTGGTCATACTCGTCCATCGTGTCGCGCGACCTCTCAGACGGCCTCGGCGTACAGGGCGCCGCCCGCGAAGTAGCCCTGGATCTTGTCCTCTTCCAGCAGCGTCACCTGATCCGGCTTCTTGGTTACCGGGATGTTGGGGAAGTGCCGGGCGAGGATCGAGTTGCACTGCACCTCGTCCCTGCGGACGGTGGCGACGGTCATCGGCATCAGCACCCTCTTGATGCTCGACGAGGCGATCGGGCGCGCCTGCGGCGGCTGGCCGGGCTTGGCGGGAGCCGGGGCCGGACGCGCCGCCGGGGCGCCCTTGACCTCGATTTCCAGGTAGCGGACCAGGATATCGGACCGGTCGACCCAGACGTCGACGACCGTGCCGGCGGTTTCGCCATTGAGGTCGTTCACCGGCAGGCCGCGCGGGTCGGTGTCCTGGGGCGCCAGGCCGAACGCCGGATCGACCCGCAACGGAACGATTCGCGGCGTGCCGTCGAGGCTGGTGTCCGGCGTGTCCTCGCGCTCGGCGTAGGACGCCGGCCCGACGCCGTCGACCAGCGGGTTGCCGGTCGGTTCGATCGGCGCGCCCGGCCACGGCGCGGCGCGCTGGGCCTTCAGTTCGCGGGTGTCCCGCTTGCCGCTGGGCGCCGTATAGGTGCTGCCGTCGCGACGCAGGAAGACCTTCGCGTCGGGATAGGACGCGAACGTCATTCCGGTCGCCACCTCGCCCGTGTTGTCGTTTTCAAGCGGATACCCTTCGCGGCGATCCTCCCGACGCAGGTAGAGGATGAGCAGGACAAAGAAAATCCAGAACGCATAAAGGACGAGTTGCGCTACGTCGATGTACTCTGTGATTTCGCCGATAAACATGGCATGGCCTCCTTGCAGGTGGGCTAACCGGGAAATTCGGCCAACCCAAAACGTGTTGACGACCGGGGCTTGGCACCCTGACGGTAGGTGACAAGAGGGCCAATCGTTGCCAGGGTCGCGAACAACAATCCAATCTCGATCACATAAACGACTTCATACCCCGTGTGGACGGTCACCAGGGCGGGGCCGAGAAGCCCCTGATCGGCGAGCAGCGACACGCCGTCGCGAATGGCGCCGCCCGACGCCACCGCGAACCCCATGGCGGTGGCTTGCACCGCCCCCCAGGCACCCAACACCAGTCCGCTGCCGGTTTGATCGGCAAGGTCCATGGCCGCGGTCAGGGTACCCACCGCGAACAACCCGCTGCCCAGGCCGATCAGCACCGTGCCGACCCGGAACAGCGGGGCAGAATTCATGGGCGCGGCGAGGATCACCGCGATGAACGCGAACACGCCAAACAGGGCGCCGATCGCCGCCAGGCGACAGGGATCGCTACCGCGACCCAACGCGCGCGCCGCGTAGGCGAACCCGACCAGGGTACCGCCGGCCAACAGCGCGGTCAGCAACGTGGTCTGGCTGACGCTGAGGCCCAGGACCTCGGCTCCGTAGGGTTCGAGCAGGATATCCTGCATGGTGAACCCGGCGGTGCCCAGGCCGATGGCGACCAGCAGGCGGGCCGGGCGGCCGTGTCGCGAGAACTCCCGCCAGCTTTCCTGGAATCCGGGCCGGGGCTTGTCCGGCCGCGTCAGTTCCGGATTGCGGGATTCCTGTTTCCACAGGGCCACCAGATTGAGCGCCATGGTCACCACGGCGGCCCCCTGGATCACCTGGATCAGCTTGATCTGGTTGAAGTCCGACAGCAGGACCGAGAACACCAGTCCGCTCGCCACCATGCCGATCAGCAGCATCACATAGAGCAGGGCGACGACCCGTGGCCGGGCCTCCTCCGGCGCCAGATCGGCCGCCAGGGCGAGGCCCGCCGTCTGCGCGGTGTGCAGGCCGGCCCCGACGAGCAGGAACGCGACCGCCGCCCCGAAGGTGCCGAACCACGCCGGCACGTCGCCCAGGGTATCGCCCGACAGCACCAGGAGGGCGAAGGGCATCACCGCCAAGCCACCGAACTGCAACAGGGTGCCGAACCAGATGTAGGGGACCCGGCGCCAGCCGAGCACCGAGCGGTGGATATCCGACTTGAAGCCGATCAGCACCCGGAACGGCGCGAAGACGATCGGAAGCGCCACCATCGCGGCGACCAGCCAGGTCGGCACCCCCAGCTCGACGATCATCACCCGGTTGAGGGTTCCGGTGAGCAGCACCATCGCCATGCCGACCGAGACCTGGAACAGCGACAACCGGAGCAGCCGACCAAGCGGCAGGGTCTCGGTCGCCGCGTCGGCGAACGGCAGGAAGCGTGGCGCGATCTGACGCCACTGGCCGGCGAAACTGGTGTCGCGGCCGCTCATTCGGCGATCACCTCCATCGCCTGTGAAATGTAGAAACCGCTGCTGACCCGTTCGCCGCGCGCGCAGCGCCAGCCGGCCATCCGGGGCTCGCGGGCGATCATCTCGGCCAGCTTGTCGGGGCTGATTGGCTGAATGGCCGGCGACCGGTCGCCGCGCGGAAACAGCTTGCCGGTGGCGTGCATCACGGTCAGCAGGGCGGTGCGCGGCGCCACCGTGAACACGATCGAGCCACGGGTGCGCGCCGCCTGCGCCGACAGCACGCGCAGGATGTCCTCGCCGTCGTAATGGATCAGGGAGTCCATGGCCACCACGTGGTCGAACGTGCCGAACGCCGGATCGAGCATGTCGCCGACCCGGAAATCGACCGATCCGGGCGCCGTCTCGCCGGCCGCCCGATCGCGCGCCAGATCGACCAGACTGGCCGAGATGTCGACCGGCATCACCTCGGCGCCGCGCCGCGCCGCCTCGACGGCCAGGGCGCCGGTGCCGCAGCCGGCGTCGAGCACCCGTTTGCCGGTCAAGTCGGCCGGCAGCCAGTCCAGCAGAATGCCGCGCATCCGGTCGCGCCCGGCGCGCACGGTGGCCCGCACGCCGCTCACCGGGGCGTCCGAGGTCAGCCGCTTCCAGGCCTCGACGGCGGTGCGGTCGAAGTAGGTTTCCAACTGTCCGCGACGGCTTTCGTAGGAGGCGGTGGGCATCAGTCGAATCCCAGCAGGTCGAAGATTTCACGGTCGGCGAGCGAGCGGGCGTCCAGCGGGTCGACCCCGTTCCACAGCGCCTCGGCCAGTTGCAGGTATTCGTTCTGGACCGCCGTCACCTCCGGCGACGGGTCCATCTCGAACAGGGTCGCCTTCTTGAGACGGCTCAGGCGGATCACGTCGAGGGCCGGGATGCGCGCCACGGTGCGCATGCCGGAACGCTCGTTGAACTTCTCGATCTGGTCGGTCTGGTCGGCCCGGTTGGCGATGACCCCGCCCAGGCGCACGTCGTAGTTCTTCGACTTGGCCTGGATCGCGGCGACGATGCGGTTCATGGCGAAGATGGAGTCGAAGTCGTTGGCGGCCACCACCAGGGCCCGCTCGGCGTGCTGAAGGGGCGCCGCGAAGCCGCCGCACACCACGTCGCCCAGCACGTCGAACACCACCACGTCGGTGTCTTCGAGGATATGGTGCTCCTTCAGCAGCTTGACCGTCTGGCCGACCACGTAACCGCCGCACCCGGTGCCGGCCGGCGGCCCGCCGGCCTCGACGCACATCACCCCGTTGTACCCCTCGAACACGAAATCCTCGATGCGCAGTTCCTCGGTGTGGAACCGCACCTCCTGGAGGATGTCGATCACCGTCGGGATCAGGCTCTTGGTCAGGGTGAACGTGGAATCGTGCTTGGGGTCGCAGCCGATCTGCACCACCCGTCTGCCGAGCTTGGAAAAGGCCACCGAAAGGTTCGACGAGGTGGTCGACTTGCCGATTCCGCCCTTGCCGTAGACCGCGAACACCTTGGCGGTGTCGAGGTCCATCCCCTCGTCCATGTGGACCTGGACACTGCCCTCTCCGTCCGCGGGGGGTCGATTGGTTTCGTCGAGCAAGCCTTGCCACTCCTTAAGATATTTCGGGGGACGGCCGTCAGGCGGCCACCCCCTCGGAAACGTTCTCCAGATGATCCTCCAGCTCTTCGCCGACCCGGCGCAGGGCCTCGAGGACCGATTCATCCGGCGTCCAGTACTGCCGCTCGTGGGCTTCCAGCAAGCGGTTGGCGACGCGGGCCGACGCGGTCGGATTGAGCTCGGCCAGCCGCTTGCGCATCTCCTCGTCCAACAGGAAGGTCTCGGTCAGCCGCTGATAGACCCAGGGCGCCACCTGGCCGGTCGTTGCCGACCATCCCATCGTGTTGGTCACGTGCGCTTCGATCTGGCGCACCCCCTCGTAGCCATGTTCCAGCATGCCCTCGTACCACTTCGGATTCAAGACCCGAGTCCGGGTTTCCAGGGCCACCTGCTCGGCCAGCGTGCGGACCTTGCCCTCGCCCTTGGTCTGGTCGCCGATGTAGACCGGGATCGCCTCCCCCTTGGCCCGGTTGACCGCCCGGCTGATGCCGCCAAGGGTGTCGAAATAGTGGTCGATGGTGGTGACCCCCAACTCGACCGACTCCAGGTTCTGATAGGCGAGCTGCACGTCGGACAGCATGGTGTTGAGGAGTTCCGCGTGCTGGGTCGGCTTGCCGCTGCGGCCGTAGGCGAAGCACTTGCGGCGGGTATAGACCTCGGCCAACTCGTCCTCGTCGGTCCACCGGCCACTGTCGATCAACTGGTTGACGTTGGAGCCATAGGCGCCGTCGGCGTTGGAGAACACCCGCAACGCGGCGGTCTCCAGGTCGCAGTTCTGTTTCCGCATGTAGGCCAGGGTGTGCTTGCGCACGAAGTTATGCTCCTCCGGCTCGTCGGCCGATGCCGCCATCAGGGCCGCCTCGGCGAGCATCTTGGTCTGCAACGGCAACAGATCGCGGAAAATGCCGGACAGGGTCATCACCACGTCGATGCGCGGCCGTCCCAACTCGGCCAGCGGCACCAACTCGGCTCCGGTCAGGCGACCGTAGGCGTCGAACCGGGGCTTGGCGCCGATCAGCGCCAGGGCCTGGCCGATCGGGCCACCCTCGCTCTTCAGGTTATCGGTTCCCCACAGCACCATGGCCACCGTCTCGGGCAGCGCGTTGCCGTCCGCCATGTGGCGGCCGACCACCATGTTGGCGTGCCGCACGCCGTCCTCGATGGCGAACCGGCTGGGGATCTTGAACGGATCGAAGCCGTGCATGTTGCGCCCGGTCGGCAGCACCGCCGGCGTGCGCAGGATATCGCCGCCCGGGGCCGGGCGAATGAAGCGGCCGTCCAGGGCCCGCAGCAGGGCCGGCATTTCGTGGTCGACCCGCAGCTTGCGGTCGGTTTCCGCCAGTTCGGCGAACAGGTCGCGCATCGCCTCGTCGTCGGCCATGCCGCCGGCCTTCAGCGCCTCGACCGGCTTGGCGCCGTCGATCAGGGCTTCCACCGCCGGGCGTTCCGGGCGGATGTCGTGCGACGCCTCGGCGATCGAGGCCAGGATGTCGGCCCGGGCGGAGGTCGACGGCGGCTTGCCGAACTCGTGCAGGCCATGCGGGATCAGGGTGTATTCCAGTTCGAGCACCGCTCCGGTGAGCTTGCCGATGGACTCCTCGGCCTCCGGTGGCGACCACGCGGGGTCGGCCGGGGCGAGATCGACCTCGGCCGCCTGGGCCTGGATCAGCTCGGCCAGCCGTCCGCGCTCGGCGCCGTCCTCCGGCGGCAGGCCGCGCCAGCGTTCCAGCGACGCCTTGAGTTCGAGCAGTCCCTTGTGCAGTCCGGCGTGGGCGACCGGCGGCGTCATGTAGGTCACCAGGGTGGCGGCGGCCCGGCGCTTGGCCAGGATTCCCTCCGAGGGGTTGTTGGCGGCGTAGAGATAGACGTTGGGCAGGTCGCCGATCATGCGCTCCGGCCAGCACGCGCCGGACAGCCCGACCTGCTTGCCGGGCATGAATTCGAGCGCCCCGTGGGTGCCGTAGTGGACCGCCGCGTGGGCCCCGAAATCCTCGCGCAGCCAGCGGTAGAAGGCGCTGAAGGCGTGGGTCGGGGTGAAACCGCGCTCGAACAGCAGGCGCATCGGGTCGCCCTCGTAGTCGAACGCCGGCTGGATGCCCACGAACACGTTGCCGAATTGCGCCCCGAGGACGAAGATGTCGGAACCGTCGGTCTGCTCGCGGCCCGGGGCCGGGCCCCACTGGGCCTCGATCTCGGCGAGCCAGGTCTCGCGCCGCACATGGTCGTCGGCCGGCACCCGGGCGTGCACGTTGGCCGGCGTGCCGAGGTGTTTCGCGTTGCCCTCCAGAATTCGGGTCCTGAGGTCGTCCTCGTCGGCCGGCAGGTCGACCCGGTATCCGGCCTCCTTCATCGCCGTCAGGGTCCGCATCACCGAGGCATAGACCGACAGGTAGGCGGCGGTGCCGGTGGCTCCGGCGTTGGGCGGGAAATTGAACAGCACGATGCCGACCTTGCGCTCGGCGACCGGCGCGCGGCGCAGGGCGATCAGCTTCTCGACCCGCGACGCCAGCGCCTCGACCCGCTCCGGGTGGGCCTTCATCTCGCGGCCGGAACTGTCCTCGCTGGCGTCGCACTGGTTCTCCGGGGTCTTGTCCTCGCGGCCGCCGTAGAGCATCGGCGCGATGGCTCCATCCAGTTCGGGAATCGCCACCATCATGGTCGATTCCACCGGCAGCAGGCCGCGCTCCGAGGCCTCCCACTGCTCCAGGCTCTGGAATTCCACGGCGTGGGTGGTCAGGTACGGCACGTCCAGCGCGGCCAGGGTTTCCTCGGCCGCCCGGGCGTCGTTGTAGGCCGGACCGCCGACCAGCGAAAATCCGGTCAGGGACACCATCACGTCGATGATCGCCTTGCCGTCGCGCATGAACAGCTGCTCGACCGCCGGCCGCGCGTCGAGGCCGCTGGCGAAGGCGGGAACGACCTTGAGGCCGCGCTGTTCGAGGGCCGCGATCACGCTGTCGTAATGCAGGGTGTTGCCGGCCAGCACATAGGACCGCATGACCAGCAGACCGACCGTGCCGCGGGTCGACCCCTTCGGCTTCGGCAGCCGGGCCGGGTCGGCCGCCACCCGCTCGCGCAGCGCCGCATGGTAGACGCCGACCTCCGGATACTCGATCGCCGGCGCCGCCTTCAGGGTGCCGCGCAACTCGGCGCGCGGACCGTCGGCATAGCGGCCGACCAGCAGGCGCACCATGTTGGCGATGTTCTCGTCGGAGCCGGCCAGCCAATACTGCAAGGTCAGGAAATAGGCCCGCACGTCCTGCGCCTTGCCGGGGATCAGCTTCAGGATGCGCGGGATTCGCCGCAGCATCGCCATCTGCTGGGCCGCCGCCCCGCTGCCCTGGCGCTCGATCTTGTTCTTGTCGCCGCGCAGCTTCTTGAGCAGCGCCAGCGGCCCCTTCTGCGGCACGTCCATGCGGAACGGACCCAGCTTGGTCAGCCGGATGATCGCCCCCTCGGCCAGACAGCCGATCATGCAGTCGCAGGCCTCGCGGCGCGCCTGCAGGTCGGGCAGCACGGCCTCGATGTGCTCCTCCATGAACAGCATGGTGACGATGATCACGTCGCCCTCGGCGATGTCCGCCTTGCAGCGCTCCAGGGCCGCCGCGTTGTCCGACCACTCGACGGCGCTGTGCATGCTCAGGCTCAGTTTCGGCAGTTCCCCGCGCAGGGACTTCTCGGCCCGGTTGACGGCGCTTGCCAAGTGCCCGTCCAAGGTTACGATCACCACCCTCACGGGCTGATTGTTAGCGGCCGAAGTGTGCTTTTGCGTCATAGAGCGTTTCTACCGTTATGTTGGACAGTCCGCGTTCGGCGGCGAACCGTTCGGTATTGCGGCGTGCCTTGCCGCGAACGAAAAACGGGATTTTCCTCAATTCCTTTTCCGCGTCGGCATCCCAGGCCGGCGCCACCGCCGCGCCCTCGTCCCGGGTCGCCGCCGCGGCCGGCGCGTCGGCGCCGGCCGGCTCCGGGGCGGCGCGGTGGGTGCCCGCCAGGTGCGATGGCGCCGCCTCGGCATGAAACTCGAAATCGTCGCGGAACATCATCAGCAGATGCTCTTCCAGGCCCATCATCAGCGGATGAACCCAGGTGTCGAACAGCACGTTGGCGCCCTCGATGCCCATCTGCGGCGCCGTGCGGGCCGGGAAGTCCTGCACGTGGACGGGGGCCGAGATGACGGCGCAGGGAATGCCCAGGCGCTTGGAAATATGGCGCTCCATCTGGGTGCCCAGCACCAGATCCGGATGCGCCGCCGCGATCGCCGTCTCCACGTCCAGGTAGTCGTCGGTGATCAATGCCTCCAGGCCGTGTCGCTCGGCCGCCGCCCGCACCTCGCGGCCGAATTCGCGGCTGTAGGTGCCGAGCCCCACCACCGTGAACCCGAATTCATCGGTCGCCACCCGGGCCGCCGCCACGGCGTGGGTGGCGTCGCCGAACACGAACACCCGCTTGCCGGTCAGGTAGGTGGAGTCCACCGAGCGCGAATACCACGGCAGGCGCAGGGTCTCGTCGTCGAGCACCGGAGCCGGATCGGCGCCGACCAGATCCGCCACCTCGGCCACGAACTCGCGGGTCGCGCCGACCCCGATCGGCACCGTGCGCACGGTCGGCTGCTTGAAGGTGCGTTCCAGCCAACTGGCCGCCGTGCCGGCGACCTCCGGATACAGGACGACGTTGAAATCGGCCTCGCCCAGACGCGCCAGATCGGACGGCGCGGCGCCCAGCGGCGCCACCACGTGGACGTCGACGCCCAGCCGTTGCAGCAGCAGGGTCACCGCCCGCAGGTCGTCGCGGTGGCGGAACCCCAGGGCGGTCGGCCCCAGCAGGTTGCAGCGCGGCCGGCGGTCGGTCGGCATTTCGCGGCGCGGCGTGCCGGGCGGCGGCGCCGTCGGGCCGGCCAGGCCGCGCACCAGACGGTAGAAGGTCTCGGCGGCGCCCCAGTTCTCCTTGCGCTGATAGGACGGGAGGTCGAGCGGAATGACCGGGATCGGCAGGTTCAGCGCCTTGGCGAGGCCGCCCGGGTCGTCCTGGATCAGTTCGCCGGTGCACGACGACCCGACCAGAAGGGCCTGCGGGCGGAACCGTTCCACCGCCGCCCGGGCGGTGGTCTGGAACAGGGTCGCGGTGTCGCCGCCCAGGTCGGTCGCCATGAAGGTGGAGTAGGTGACCGCCGGTCGGTGATCGCGGCGTTCGATCATGGTGAACAGGAGGTCGGCGTAGGTGTCGCCCTGCGGCGCGTGGACCACGTAGTGAACCCCGCGCATCGCGGTGGCGATTCGCATCGCGCCGATCTGCGGCGGCCCCTCGTATGTCCAGACCGTGAGTTCCATCCCCTCAGACCTTCAGCAGGCCGTGGCGAATCAGGGGCCGCGCGAAAAGCTCGGCCAACTCGCCCGCCTGTTCATAGCCGTGAATCGGAGAAAACACCAGTTCGATGGCCCATTTGGTGGCCAGACCCTCGGCCTCCAGCGGGTTGGCCAGACCGAGCCCGCAGACGGTCAGGTCCGGGCGGGCGTCGCGGCAGCGGTCAAGCTGCCGGTCCACGTCCTGACCCTCGCTGAGAACGGTGCCGGCCGGCAGCAGGTCCAACTCCTCGGCCAGGTGTCGTCGGTGCAGCCAGGGCGTGCCCACCTCGACGGGGCGCATGTCCAGTTCGCGGGCCAGGAAGCGGGCCAGGGGCACTTCCAGCTGCGAATCGGGAAAGAAGAAGATACTCCGTCCCGCCAGCGCCTCCCTATGGCGCTCAAGGGCCTTGCGGGCGCGTTCGCGCGGCGCCGCGATGGCCTCCCGGAACGCTTCGTCGTCGACGCCCCAGGCATCCGCCGCGGCGCGCAGCCACAGGGTCGTGCCCTCGGCTCCGAACGGAAACGGCGCGGCCAGCCGGGTGGCGCCGCGCTCGTCGAGCAGGCGCGCCGTTTCGCCCAGGAACGGCTGCGCCAGCAGGTAGGAGGTGTTGCGGCCGACCGCCGGCAGATCGCCGGCCCGGCGGGCCGGAAAGAAGCGCGCCCCGCCGATGCCGAGCGCCGCGAACAGGCGGCCGAACTGGTCCTCGACCACGTCCGGCAGGCTGCCGACCACCAGCAGTTCGCGCTCGGCGTTGGCCGGCGCGGCGGGCATCTCGGGAACCAGCGCGGCGAGGCAGGCGTCCTCGCCCTGGGTGAACGAGGTTTCCAGGCCGCTGCCCGAGTAGCTGAGCACCCGGGTGCCGGGCGCGTGGCGGTCCGACAGTCGCTTGGCGGCCCGCGACAGGTCGATCTTGATCACTTCCGATGGGCAGGAGCCAACCAGAAACAGCAGCTTGATATCGGGCCTGCGGTCGAGCAGCCGGCCGACCACCCGGTCCAGCTCGTCGTTGGCGTCGGCCAGCCCGGCGAGGTCCTGTTCCTGAAGGATGGCGGTGGCGAAGCGCGGCTCGGCGAAGATCATCACCCCGGCCGCCGACTGCATCAGATGGGCGCAGGTCCGAGAGCCGACGATCAGGAAGAAGGCGTCCTGAATCTTGCGGTGCAGCCAGATGATCCCGGTCAGCCCGCAGAACACCTCGTGCTGGCCTCTTTCCCGAAGCACCGGGGCCTCGCGGCAACCGAAATCGGCGGCGGATTCGGAAGCGGCCCCGGGGGTGGTCATTTTACGAGGCCCGGTGTCCTGGCGGCCTCCGACTCGCGGGCTTCCTGCCGTCGCGCGGCACGCAGCTTGAGCAGGAACTGCACCGCGTTGACCACGTAGGCGGCATAGGCGGCAAGGGCGAGAATCATCAGTTCCCGGCCGTCCAGCCAGCCGAACAGCAACGCGCCGATGTAGGCGGTGTGCAGGGCGATGACCAGCATGCTGAACACGTCTTCCCAGAAAAAGGCGGGCGCGAACAGCCATTTGCCGAACACATCCTTTTCCCAGATCGAGCCGGTCACCATGATGGTGTAGAGAATGCCGGTCTTGATCACCACCGAGATGTTGGCCGCCGCGAGGCCCTCGCCGGTCATCAGATAGCTGATCACCAGCCACAGGCTGACCAGGAACACCAGGAACTGCAGCGGCGCCAGCACGCCCTGCACCAGGGTCCAGGGTGAACGGTCGCGGCGCACCCGCTCCTCGGGCGTGTACAGGGGCCGCCGGGGCGGTTGCGAGGGGCGCGGAGGCGGCGGGCCACCGGCCCCGTCCTGCATTCGCAGCAGCCCGGCATGGGCGTTCCAGGGGCAGCCGTCCACGACCGCGAAGGCGCGATCCAGATCAAGCCAGGCGCCGACTCGCGACAGCCCCGCCCTGTCGGCCTGGGGCTCGATCCGCCGCAGGGGCGTGGCGCCGCCCGGGCCATCGCCGGAGGCGCTCGGGATATCATGCAGCCGAACCTCGCCGGCATGCGCCTGCCAAGGACAGGAGGCCACCGCCGCGATCAGGCGGTCGATATCGAACAGGTCGGACAGCTTCGCGAAAACGCCCGCGAATCCAGCGCTATTGCGAGGAGGTTGAGGGGTTTGCTGATGACGCATGTCGCTCCTCCCAGAGCACGGCTCAGCGGGTTGAACAGTCTAGGCGCCGGGGTGGCCGCGTGTCAACTCGACATGACGTAAACTAAACTTGACTTCCCCCCCTATGCAAGCCCTTAGTTTTTTTGCAGTCTTGTCAGGCCGCGCGAGGTGACGTAATGTCGTCCAACTCTCCGCGAGGTTCCGAAGTCAGCGCTCGGGACGGTGGACGACGCGGAGGGGCGTGGAGCAAGGGAACAGACAATACGCCAGCCGGTCGAAGTCAGAAGAGCCGGTGGGGCCGAATCCCGGACGTGATGGAGAGTGTCCGGGAGGATGCTCGTGTTGTCGTTTCTTGGTTCGAACGAACCCCGCCGGGGGAGGGAAGTATTTAGGGGAGCGCGAATGGTCCGTTCACGGCAATCGCAGGAGTCGGTCTTTGCCCCTTGGCAGGCCGATAGACACAGCGCGTCGGTCGACGCGCGGCCGCGCGGAGCGGCCACCGGTGGCACCATCGACCATCCGTTGGTCCAGGTGATTCGGAGCGAGGTCATACCGCGCCTGTTGGTCGCCCACCGCACCTCTTCGGAAAATCTGGAATCGCCCTGGCACAAGGGCGGGGAACTCGCCGCCGAGGCGGTGCCAACCCCGGTTCCTGACGATATCGCGTACTTCGCCCATCTGCTTCTGGCGCGAGACATCTCCGAATCCATCGACTACGTGGACGGTCTGGTGGCCCAGGGGATGAATCTGGAATCGGTCTATATTCACCTGCTGGCGCCGACCGCGCGCCTGTTGCGCGAGAAATGGGATTCCGACGACACCGATTTCGTCAGCGTGACCGTGGCGATGATGCAGCTTCAAAGCGTGCTGCGCGAACTGGGGCGCGCGTTCGACGGGGAAATTCCCGGCCCGGCGGGCAAGCGGCGCGTCCTGCTTTCCGGGACTCCCGGAGACCGGCCGCTCTTCGGGGTGGCGCGGATTTCCGAATCGATGCGGCTTGCGGGTTGGTTCGAGTTCCTGCGCCGCGCCGGCTGGCACGTGGTCAGCGGTCCGACCGCCGAGTCGGCGCGCGAGCTTGAGCAGTGGGTGCGGGACGATTGGTTCGCGGTGGTCGGCCTGTCCGTGAGTCGGGGCGTCGATGTGGACTGCCTCATCACGGCGGTCCGGAAAATCCGCCGGGCGTCGCTGAATCAGGCGGTGAGGATCATGGTTGGCGGGCCGATATTCGACACGAACGATCAATTGGCGGAACTCGTGGGGGCGGACGCGGTGTGTTCGGACGGACCGGGCGCGGTGACGGAAGCGGAGTCCTTGCTGGGGAACCTGCCGTAACGGAAACCGCGGCGTTTTTTCTCGTCCGCGCGCGATCTGGCGGTGTGACAGGTGAAGCAATTCAAGGCTCTGCAGACATCGCTGACCGAACTCGACGCGCCCGAGATCGCGGCCCTGATCACCGCAACCGCGGATCTCGCGCTGCTGCTTGACGGCAACGGCGTGATTCGCGAGGTGTTCCTCGGCAAGGACGACCTTCCGCTCGCCGCGCAGGGCGAGTGGCTCGGCTGCCCGTGGATCGATACGGTGACCGTCGAGAGCCGTCCCAAGATCGAGTCCCTGTTGCGCGCCTCGTCGCTCGACTCCCCGGCCCAGTGGCGGCAGGTCAACCATCCCGCCCTGACGGGCCCGGATGTTCCGATCAGCTATTCGGCGGTGCGCTATGGCGGCCCCGGCAACGTGCTGGCGACCGGCCGCGAGTTGCGCTCGGTGGCGATGATGCAGCAGCGTCTGGTCGAGGCCCAGCAATCGCTGGAGCGCGACTATTCCCGGCTGCGCCAGTTGGAAACCCGCTACAGCCTGCTGTTCAAGCTGTCGTCGGAGGCGGTGTTCATCGTCGACGCGGCGAGCCGGCGGGTGGTCGAGGCCAACCCGGCGGCGGTCGGCCTGTTCGGCGAGACGGCCCAGCAGATCGTCGGCCGGGCCTTTCCGTTCGGGTTCGACGATGCCGGCATGCCGGGAGTCGATTCGCTGCTCGCCGACGTCCGCGCGGCGGGCAGTGGCGACGCGGTGCTGGCGACGCTCGGCGGCGACGGACGTCAGGTGATGGTCTCGGCGTCCCTGTTCCGCCAGGAACGGGCGGTGATGTTCCTGATCCGCCTGACTCCCCAGCAGGCCAACGATGCGGGCGGCCTGCTGCCGAAGGCGCGCACCCTGATGTTCGACGTTCTGGAATCGATGCCCGACGGGTTCGTGATCACCGATCTGGCGGGGCGCATCCTGACCGCCAACACCGCGTTCCTGGAACTTGCCCAACTGGCGACCGAGAAGCAGGCGCGCGGCGAGCCGCTCGGCCGCTTCGTGGGGCGGGCCGGAGTCGACATCAACACCCTGATCGGCAACCTCAAGGCGACCGATTTCGTGCGCCTGCTCAACACCACCCTTCAGGGCGATCACGGCTCCACCTCCGACGTCGAGATCTCGGCCGTCGGGGTGCCGCACGGCGACCCGCCGTGCCTTGGGTTCGTGATCCGCGACGTCAGCCAGCGGCTGTCGATGACGCCGCTGTCCGGGACCGACCTGCCGCATTCGGTGGACCAGCTCACCGAACTGGTCGGCCGGGTGCCGCTCAAGGACATCATCAGCGACACCAACGACATGATCGAGCGCCTGTGCATCCAGGCGGCGCTCGAACTGACCGGCGACAATCGCGCCTCGGCGGCCGAGATGCTCGGCCTGTCGCGTCAGAGCCTGTATGTCAAGCTGCGCCGCTACGGACTCGGCGATCTGGACTCCGACAACCGCTCCTGAGCGTGGACGACCGGTCGGACCTCGGGGCGTTCCCAAGGTGTCAATCCACGTTGACGCCCCTCGGGGCCGGAAGTAGTCTGCGCGCCATGAACAGCAACCCCGTCCTGCCGTATTTCCAACTCCTGAAGCCGGTCACCTGGTTTCCCCCCATGTGGGCCTATTCCTGCGGCGTCGTGTCGTCCGGCGTGCCGCTCGGCGAGCGGTGGCACGTGCTGGTCGCCGGCATCCTGCTGGCCGGGCCGCTGCTCTGCGGCACCAGCCAGGTGGTCAACGACTGGTTCGACCGTCACGTGGACGCCATCAACGAACCGCACCGGCCGATTCCATCCGGCCGGGTGCCGGGCCGCCATGGGCTCTACATGGCGATCCTGTGGAGTCTGCTGTCCTCGGCCGTGGCGTGGACGCTCGGCCCGTGGGTGTTCGGGGCGGCGATGCTCGGGCTGTTCTTCGCCTGGACCTATTCGATGCCGCCGTTCCGCCTCAAGGGCAACGGCTGGATCGGCAACGCGGCGGCGGCGGTGAGCTACGAGGGCCTGCCCTGGTTCACCGGCGCCGCGGTGATGATGGGCGCCCTGCCGAACTGGGAGATCGTGCTGCTGGCCGGTCTCTACAGCTTCGGGGCGCATGGCATCATGACCCTGAACGACTTCAAGTCGGTGGACGGCGACGCGCGGATGAACCTGCGCTCGCTGACCGTGCAGCTCGGGGTCGGGAACGCGGCCCGACTGGCCTGCGTGGTGATGGCGATCCCGCAGGTGGTGGTGGTCGGCCTTCTCTATTTCTGGGATCGGCCGTGGCACGCGCTTGCCGTGGCGATGGTGCTGATGGTTCAGTTCGGCCTGATGGCGCGCCTTCTCAAGCGCCCGAAAGAACTTGCCCCGTGGTACAACGCCACCGGAATCACCTTGTATGTGTCCGGAATGATGATCAGCGCCTTCGCGGTGATTCAAGTGATCGGAGTTCAGCCATGAGCGGAGGCGGGCTGGGTTGGCCGTCCATCGTCCGCCTGGGATTGGTGCAGTCGGCCCTGGGCGCCGTCGTGGTGATGACCACGTCGACCCTGAACCGGGTGATGGTGGTCGAGCTGATGCTCCCGGCCATGCTGCCCGGCGCCCTGGTGGCGTTCCACTACGCGCTGCAATTCCTGCGCCCGCGCTGGGGCTGGGGGTCCGACATGGGCGGCAGACGCTCGACCTGGATCGTCGGAGGCATCTGCGTGCTGGCCGCCGGCGGCATCCTGGCCGCCATGGCGGTCGCCTGGATGGGCAGCAATTTCTATGCCGGGCTGGCGCTCGCCGTGTTCGCCTTTCTGCTGATCGGCATCGGGGTCGGAGCCGGCGGCACCTCGCTTCTCGCCCTTGTCGCCACTCACGTGGCCGATCATCGGCGGGCCGCCGCGGCGACCATCGTGTGGATGATGATGATCGCCGGCTTCGCGGTGACCGCCAACATCGCCGGCCATTTTCTCGATCCCTACAGTCCGGCGCGGCTGGTCGAGGTCACCTCGGCGGTGTCGCTGTTCGCCGTCGCGGTGACGGTGATCGCCTTGTGGGGGATCGAGCGGCGCGGCCCGGCGGAGTCCCGGCACGCCGATCCGGCGCGCAAGAAGGCGCCGTTCCAAAAGGCCTTCCGGGAGGTCTGGAGCGAGACGGAAACCCAGCGGTTCGCCATCTTCGTGTTCGTGTCCATGCTTGCCTACAGCGCCCAGGATCTGATTCTGGAACCGTTCTCCGGCCATGTGTTCGGGCTGACCCCGGGCGAATCCACCAAGCTGGCCGGCGTGCAGCATGGCGGGGTGTTCCTGGGCATGCTGCTGGTCGGCGTGGCCGGCAGCGTCTTCGCCGGCACGCGGCTCGGCTCGTTGCGTCTGTGGACCATCGGCGGCTGCCTGTCGTCGGCCGTCGCCCTGGCCGGGATCGCGGCTTCCGGGTTCGTCGGGCCGGACTGGCCGCTGCGTGGCTCGGTGTTCTACATGGGGGTGTCCAACGGCGCTTTCGCGGTCGCCGCCATCGGCTCTATGATGGCCCTGGCCGCGCGGGGGCACCAGGGCCGCGAGGGCCTGCGCATGGGCGTCTGGGGCGCCGCCCAGGCGGTGGCGTTCGGGCTTGGCGGGTTTCTCGGCACGGCGGCGGCCGACGCCGCGCGGGCGCTTTATGGCGAGCCGCTTCGGGCCTATTCCACGGTGTTCGCCATCGAGGCGGTGCTGTTTCTCGTGTCCGCGTGGCTGGCCACCCGCATCCGGCATCCCGAGTCCCGGCGCCGCGCCGCCGGGAAGACGGAGGGCGAACTGGCGGTTGCCGCGACCGACACGCGGAGCCCCTAGGCTTGGCCGACGCCACCCATGACGCGGTGGTGATCGGCGGCGGTCCGGCCGGGGCCACCGCGGCGACCGAACTGGCCGGCCGTGGGGTCCGGGTCGCCCTGCTCGATCGCCGGGGGCGTCCCAAGGCCTGCGGCGGGGCGATTCCGCCGCGCCTGATCGAGGAATTCGGGATTCCCGATTCGGTCATCTGCAACCGCGTGTCGGGGGCGCGGGTGATCGCGCCGTCGGGCCGCGCCGTGGAGATGCCGATCACGGACGGCTACGTGGCGATGGTCGATCGCGAGGTGTTCGACGAGTGGCTGCGCGCGCGCGCCGTGACGGCCGGCGCGGAGAGACTGGACGGGACCTTCGAGCGCATCGACCGCGATCCGGATGGCGTCGCGATCATCCGGTATCGGCCGGCCGGCACGCCGCGCGACTCCGCCCCCGCCCGCCTGCGCGCGCGTTTCGTGATCGGGGCCGACGGCGCCCGCTCGGCGGTCGCCAGGCAGACGATTCCGGGGTCCAAAGAGGGCGCCTGCGTGATCGCCTATCACGAGATCGTCCGCGCGCCGGCCGCCGGACGGAACGGCTACGATCCGGCGCGGTGCGACGTGATCTATCGCGGCGATCTGTCGCCCGATTTCTATGGCTGGATGTTTCCGCACGGGGCCACGGCGAGCGTTGGTGTCGGTACCGCGCGGCCCGGCTTTCCGTTGCGCGACTCGGTGCGCGTCCTGCGCGGCCTGTGCGGCCTCGAAGGGGCCGAGACGGTGCGCGGCGAGGGCGCCCCGATCCCGCTCAAGCCCTTGAAGCGCTGGGACAACGGGCGGGACGTGGTGCTGGCCGGCGATGCCGCCGGCGTGGTCGCGCCGGCCTCCGGCGAGGGAATCTACTATGCCATGGCCGGTGGCCGGTTGGCCGCCGAGGGCGTGGCGGAGGCGCTGGCCACCGGCGACATCCGGGCGCTGGCCCGGGTGCGCAAGCGGTTCATGAAGGCGCACGGCGGGGTGTTTCGGGCCCTCGGATTCCTGCAGGGCTACTGGTATGCGTCCGACGAGCGGCGCGAAAGGTTCGTCGCCATATGCCAGGATGTAGATTTACAAAACATGATATGGCAATCTTATATGAACAAGAAGATGAAACGCGCGCATCCGCGTGTCTACTTACGAATTATTAAAATGAATATAGCTCACATGCTGAGGCTTGTATAGCGATGACCGTACTCTCTCAACGTTACCTGCAACCCGCCGTCGGCGCCCTTTTGGCCGTGGGGGTTATGGCCGTGGCCGGCCGCATGGCCACCGATCTCGGACCCTGGTATCAGGGACTCACGCAACCCGACTGGAAACCGTCGGACGCCGCCTTCGGTCCGGGCTGGGCGGTGATTTACCTGTTCATCATCGCCGGGTTCGCAAAGGCCTGGGCCGACGCGCCGGCCAACAAGCCGCGTCAGTGGCTGGTCCAGTTGATGGTCGTGAACGTGCTGCTGAACATTCTCTGGAGCGTGTTGTTCTTCTATCACCAGCGCCCGGACATCGCGTTCGGCGAGGTGATCCTGCTCTGGGGATCGGTGGCCGCCTTCGTGTTCGTGGTCGGCCAGTGGTCGTTCCCGGCCGCCGTGCTGCTGCTGCCCTATCTGGCCTGGGTCACCTTCGCGGCGACGCTCAACTTCTACGTCGTGATGTTGAACTGGCCGTTCACCTGAACGACGCCACCGCCCGCCGGATGGCGGGCGGTGGTTCGTCCGCGTTCACTCTCCCTTTTTCCACACCCTGACTCCCTTCTCGACCGAGCGGCCGACGACGTAGCCGCCGATCCCGAGCTTGAGCAGGTCCCACATGTCGGGCGGGATATCGAGCATCACGCTCGGCCGGCCGAACAGCGACAGCCAGGGCACGACCACGTAGTTGTTGGCGATGATGAGGCCGAACAGGCACATCAGCATCGGCCGCCAGTTGCGTTGCAGCCAGCTTTCGCCCTTGGCCTCGGCGACGATGATGGCG
>JANQIL010000044.1 GCA_028282245.1 Magnetospira sp. | reverse complement strand
TGATCATCGGCCACCAAAATCTTCCTAGTTTCATCTTGTTATAAGACGTTGTGCGAAACGACGCAAGGACATGGCCGGACAACCGGCGCTGGACGGCGGGGGATCGGCGTGCGAAAGTGCGCGCGCCGCGAACAGCGTGTTGGAGTGTGCGTTTCCCGCACACGGCGCCGGACGGCGGGCGCGGATTCAGCCGTCGGACGGGACGAGGGCGGGCATGCACCTGGACGGCGAATCGGTGGTGCGATTCGAAAGCGTGGGGCTGCGCTACGGACTGGGCGCGGAAATTCTGCAGGACGTCACGTTTTTCCTGGCCGCCGGATCGTTTCACTATCTGGTCGGGCCGAGCGGCGCCGGCAAGTCGTCGCTGCTGCGCCTGATGTATCTGGCGATGCGTCCGTCGCGTGGCCTGATCAGCCTGTTCGGGCGCGACGTGGCGACGACGGCGCGCGATCGCCTGCCCGAGATGCGGCGTCGGATCGGCGTCGTGTTCCAGGATTTCCGCCTGCTCAAGCATTTGAGCGCGTTCGACAACGTGGCGTTGCCGCTGCGCGTCGCCCGGGTTCGCGAATCGGAGGTGCGCCGGCACGTGGAGGAACTGCTGGTCTGGGTCGGCCTGCGGGATCACATGAGGGCGCGCCCGCCGACCCTGTCCGGCGGCCAGCAGCAACGGGTCGCGATCGCCCGCGCGGTGATCGCCCGGCCGCGCCTGCTGATCGCCGACGAGCCGACCGGCAACGTGGACGAACGGGTGGCCGACCGCCTCATCCATTTGTTCGAGGAACTCAATCGACTGGGCACCACGGTGGTGGTGGCGACCCACAACGAGGCGCTGATCCGGCGCCGGCCGCATCCGGTCCTGCGGCTGGAACACGGCCTTCTGGCCACCCTGCCGGCCGATCCGCAGGACGCGGCCTGACATGGCGCGGCGGCGCGGTGATCTGCCGTTCGACCGGGACGCCAGCGGCCGCTTCCTGCCCTGGCTGATCGCCTTCATGGTGTTCCTGGCCGGCCTCGCGCTGGCCGGCGCCCTCGGCCTGGAGCGGCTGGCCGGGGACTGGAATCGGGGTGTCAGCGCCACCTTCACGGTGCAGATTCCGGCCGCCGCGACGCGCGAGGAAACGGCGCGGCGGGTCAGCCAAGCGTTGCGTCATCTGGGCGAGGTGGACGGCATCGCCGAGGCGCGGGAACTCGACGACGCCGACCTCGCGCGGCTGATCGGTCCGTGGCTGGGCTCCTCGAACGACCTCGACGACCTGCCGTTGCCGCGCCTGATCGACCTGCGCCTGCTGCCCGCGGCGACGGTGACCGCGGCCGACCTGCAAAACCACCTCGATTCACGGATCCCCGGCGTCCTGGTCGACGACCATCAGGTCTGGCTCAGCCGGCTGGTGGCCCTGCTGCGGACCGTCGAGGCGGTTGCCCTGTCGGTGGTCGCGCTGACCCTGGTGGCGATGATCGCCACGGTGGTGTTCGCCACCCGCGCCGGTCTCGCCGTCCATCACGACGTGATCGAGCTGCTGCACCTGACCGGAGCGCGGGATTCCTATATCGCCTGGCAGTTCGCGATCCGCGCCCTTATGCTCGGTCTGCGCGGCGGCGCGCTCGGTCTGTTGCTGTGCCTTCCGGCGCTGCTCGGGCTGAGCGCGATGATCGACGGCCTGGGGGGCGACGTGGCGCCGTCGTTCGGCCCCTCGGCCCTTGATGTGGCGATTCTCGCCCTGTTGCCGGGACTCGCCGGCGTCTCCGCCATGATCGCGGCGCGTCGCACCGTCATGCGCGCCCTGCGCCGGATGTTCTGAAGGGGAGTCGATGCGCAAGCCGGTTCATTATCGTCGGGCCCGCCATCGCCTGCGCAACCTGGGAATCGTCTTTGTGGTGGCGCTGATTCCCTGGGCCTGGGGCTTGGTCCGGTTCGATGAGCGGGTACCGGAGACGGTGGCCGACGCGACCACCCCGACCGACGCCATCGTGGTCCTGACCGGTGGCCAGGGGCGGCTCGAAAAGGGGCTGGACCTGCTCAGCGAGGGGCTGGCGCGCCGGATGTTCGTGTCCGGGGTGTACCACGGCGTGGACGTGCGCCAAATCATCACTCTGTCGACCCACGACCCGGACGCCCTGGCCTGCTGCGTCGAGATCGGCCACGGGGCCCGCGACACCCTCGGCAACGCGGCCGAGACGGCCGGCTGGGTGCGGCGCCACGGCATGAGCTCCCTGCGCGTGGT
Organism: Magnetospira sp.; assembly: GCA_028282245.1. Classification (GTDB taxonomy): domain Bacteria; phylum Pseudomonadota; class Alphaproteobacteria; order Rhodospirillales; family Magnetospiraceae; genus JANQGL01. The sequence goes on along the minus strand of JANQIL010000044.1, from coordinate 6,299 downwards.
GACGGCCGGCTATCACATGCCGCGAACCATGCTCGAATTCCGCCATGCGATGCCCGATGTGCGGCTGGTCCCGCACCCGGTGTTCTCGCCCCGGGTCAGGACCCGCGACTGGTGGCGGTGGCCGGGCAGCAGCCGATTGATTGTCGGCGAATACACCAAGTATCTATTGGCCCAACTCCGCCTGTCTCTGTCCGAAGTTCTCGAAACCACCGCCGACGCCACCCCATGACCCTGATCCGTTCCTTGCTCTTCAACGCCTTTTTCATCGGCGGGCAGATTTTCATGCTGGCCGCGATGGCGGCCACCCTTCCGTTTCCGCGCGCCGCGATCCAGGGGTTCGTGCGCGCCTGGACGCATGGCCTGCGGTGGGTGATGCGGCGGCTGGTCGGCATCCGGTTCGAGGCGCGAGGCACGGACAACCTGCCGCAAGGCCCCTGCGTGATCGCCGCCAAGCACCAGTCGGCCTGGGATACCTTCGCGTTCTACCTGCTGCTTGAGGATCCGGTCTACGTGATGAAGATCGAGCTGATGCGCCTGCCGGTGTGGGGCTGGTACGCCCGCAAGGCCGGCATGGTGGGGGTCGACCGCAAGGCCGGCGCCGCGGCGCTCAAGCGCATGGTGCGCGACGCCGGAGCGGCGCTGGACGAGGGCCGCCAGGTGATCGTGTTCCCGGAGGGCACCCGCACCGCGCCCGGCGCCCGCCGCCCCTACCATCCGGGCATTGCCGCCCTGGCCGCCGCGCGCGACGTGCCGATCATCCCGGTGGCCATCAACTCCGGCCTGTTCTGGGCCCGCCACAGCGTCGTCAAGCGACCCGGCACGATCGTCATGCATATCCTCGAACCGATGCCGAGAGGGCTGCCGCGCAAGGCCTTCATGGCCGAACTGGAGTCGCGCATCGAGACCGCGACCGAGCGGCTGATCGCCGCCGGTCGGCCGGCCGATTCTGTGGATAACGTCGTGGATGAACCGTCGCGGCAAGCCGTGAAAGCCGGGGACGATTAACGCCGCGCGAAGCCGCTCAATGGGTTGCGCGAAGAGGTTCGCGGGGACAAGGGTGTTGGAAACATTTTGCGAACATTGGCTTGATTCCGGATCCTCCGCCGCGTAGCCTGAACCCCTGCCAAGCTTCGGAAAGCAAGCGCTTAATACACATTTTTCGCATATTACCACTTTACGATCCCAGTCCCCGGTCCATCGAAGCCGCTTGTCCATCATGACCGAACCCACGGCCCTCGCCCCGATTTCCCATCAGATATGGGACATGAAGTACCGGCTCCGCGACGATTCCGGGCAGCCTGTGGACAACACGATCGCCGAGAGCTGGACGCGGGTCGCCGAGGCGGTGGCCGAGGTCGAGGCGGAGCCGGACCGCTGGGCCGCCGCGTTCCGGGGCATCCTGGCCGATTTCCGCTTCCTGCCGGCCGGCCGCATCCTGGCCGGGGCCGGCTCGCCGCGCCGCGTGACCCTGTTCAACTGCTTCGTGATGGGCCGCATCCCCGATGACATGTCGAGCATTTTCGAGTCCCTGCGCGAGGCCGCCCTGACCCTGCAACAGGGCGGCGGGATCGGCTACGATTTCTCGACGCTGAGGCCCAAGGGCGCGCTGGTCAGGGGCGTCGGGGCCGACGCCTCGGGGCCGCTGTCGTTCATGGACGTCTGGGACGCCATGTGCCGCACCATCATGAGCGCCGGCTCGCGGCGCGGCGCCATGATGGCGACCCTGCGGTGCGACCATCCGGATATCGAGGCGTTCATCGACGCCAAGCGCGCGCCGGGCAAGCTGCGCATGTTCAATCTTTCGGTGCTGGTCACCGATGCCTTCATGGCGGCGGTGCGCGACAAGGCGCCCTGGGACCTGACGTTCGACGGCAAGGTCTACAAGACCCTGCGGGCCGATGCGTTGTGGGAACGCATCATGCGCGCCACCTACGACTACGCCGAGCCCGGAGTGATCTTCATCGACCGCATCAACAGGCTCAACAATCTTTCATATTGCGAGTCGATTAACGCGACCAATCCTTGCGGGGAGCAACCGCTGCCGCCCTACGGCGCCTGCCTGCTCGGATCGATGAATCTGGCCCGCTATGTGACCGACCCGTTCACCGGGCGGGCGGCGCTCGACCTCGATGCCCTGTCCCGCGACGTGCGCGTCGCGGTGCGGTTCATGGACAACGTGGTCGATCTTTCGCGCCTTCCGCTGGAGGCACAGACCCGGGAGGCGCGAGCCAAGCGGAGGATCGGGCTCGGAGTCACCGGGCTGGCCGACGCCCTGATCCTGTGCGGCGCCCGTTACGGCGGCCCCCGGGCGGTGGGGCTCGCCGAGACCTGGATGGCCGCCCTGCGGCGGTCGGCCTATCTGGCGTCGGCCGATCTGGCTCGCGAGAAGGGCGCCTTTCCCCTCTACGACGCCGAAAAATACCTCGGCGGAGAGTCCGTGAGGACCCTCGATGCCGAGGTCCGTCGGGCCATCGCCGATCACGGCATCCGCAACGCCCTGCTGACCTCCATCGCTCCCACCGGAACCATCTCGCTGCTGGCCGACAACGTGTCCTCGGGCCTGGAGCCGGTGTTCAGCTTCTCCTATACTCGCAGCGTCCGGATGCCGGACGGTGGCCACCGGGAGGAGCGGGTGAGCGACCATGCCTATCGCCTGTATCGCCGCCTGCATGGCGACGCGCCGCTGCCGGACAGCTTCGTCGATGCCCAGACCCTCAGCCCGGCCGAGCACCTGGCCATGCAGGCGGCGGCGCAGAAATACATCGATTCCTCGATCTCGAAGACCATCAATCTGCCGGAGGACATCCCCTTCGAGGCGTTCCAGGACGTCTACCGGCAGGCCTACGAACTGGGCTGCAAGGGCTGCACCACCTATCGTCCCAACGATGTCACCGGCGCCGTTCTGACCGCCGACAAGGCGGCCGCCGATCCGTCGCCCGTTCCGGCGGCGCAGGCCGAGTTGCCGCTGGAGCGGCCGGCCCGGCGCCCCGCAAGGCCGTCCGCCGCCGACCAGGGCGGCAAGGTGCATCAGATGTTCAAGCCGCTGGATCGTCCGGAGGCGCTGCCCGGGGCGACCTACAAGGTGCGCTGGCCGGAAAGCGATCATGCCATCTACATCACGTTGAACGACATCATCGACGACACGGGCCGGCGGCGCCCATTCGAGGTGTTCATGCATTCCAAGGACACCGAGCATTACGCCTGGACGGTGGGCCTGACCCGCATGATCTCGGCGGTGTTTCGGCGTGGCGGCGACGTGGCCTTCGTGGTCGAGGAGCTGAAGGCGGTGTTCGATCCGCGCGGCGGCCACTGGATGAAGGGCCGCTACGTGCCGTCGCTTTTGGCCGCCATCGGAGAGGTGATCGAACAGCACATGGTCGCCATCGGGTTCCTGGGGCCGCCGGAAACCTTGCGTGGCGACGGCGAGGCGGCGACGGTGGCGCTCACCGGCACCGATGGTCCGGCGCGCGACGCCGCCACGCCCGGGGACCGCCGGCGCCATTGCCCCAAATGCGGCCAGCCGTCGCTGATCCGGCAGGAAGGCTGCGACACCTGCGTCTCGTGCGGGTATTCCAAATGCGGCTAGTGTCCCGAATCCGAAGTTCGGAGCATTGTTTGGCAGGCGCTTTCGAACTTCGGATTCGATAAGGACACTAGGTAATAATCTGGTTTTAGAGTGGTTTTGGAGTCGAGGTTCGCCATGGAGTTTGCCCCGAACAATGTCGCGAACCTCGAATCCACCACACTAGACGGCGATTCGGCCTACGACCTGCTGTGCGCCCGGTTTCGCCGGATATTGCTGCTCGGCGACGTCGAATCGGTGCTGCATTGGGACCTCGCGGTCATGATGCCGGACGGCGGCGCCGGCGACCGGACGGAGCAGTTGGCGGTGCTGCAAACCACCCGCCATGGCCTGCTCGCGGCGCCCGACATGGGCGACCTCCTGGACCGCGCGGCCACCGAGGACCCGGACCCCTGGCGGGCCGCCAACCTGCGCGGCATGCGGCGGATGTGGATTCACGCGGCGGCATTGCCCGAGGATCTGGTGGAGGCGCGCGGCCGTGCCGCCTCGGCCTGCGAGCGGGCGTGGCGCGCCGCCCGCCCGGCGGACGATTTCCGGGCCGTTCTGCCGTATCTGGAGGACCTGCTGTCGCGCACCCGGGAGGTGGCGGCGGCGAAGGCGGAACGGCTCGGCGTCGATCCCTACGACGCCCTGCTCGACGAATACGAGCCGGATGCCCGGGCGGCCGACATCGACCGCCTGTTCGCTGATCTGCGGACGTTCCTGCCGCCGTTCCTGGACCGGGTGCTGGCCCGTCAGGCCGCCGCGCCGCCGCCGCCGCGTCCCGAGGGTCCGTTTCCGATCGCCCGCCAGGAGGCCCTCGGACGGCGGCTGATGGAATGCCTGGGGTTTGACTTCGCGCACGGGCGATTGGATGTGTCGCTGCATCCGTTCTGCGGCGGCACCGTCGACGACGTGCGGATCACCACCCGCTACGACGAGGCCGATTTCACCTCGGCCCTGATGGGGGTGCTGCACGAGACCGGCCATGCCCTCTACGATCGCGGCCTGCCGCGCGAGGGACGGCATCAGCCGATCGGCCTGCCGCTGGGCATGAGCATCCACGAGAGTCAGTCCCTGCTGATCGAGATGCAGGTCTGCCGGTCGCGCCGCTTCCTGGACTTCGCGGCGCCGCTGATCGCCCGTGAACTGGGCGGCACCGGCCCGGCCTGGACGGCCGAAAGCCTTCATCGCTGGTATACCCGGGTCATCCCGGGTCCCATCCGGGTCGATGCCGACGAGGTCACCTATCCGGCTCACGTGATGCTGCGCTACGACCTGGAGCGCGCGCTGATCGCCGGCACCATGGAGGCCGCCGACCTGCCGGAGGCCTGGACCACGGGAATGCACCGTCTGCTGGGTGTCGTGCCGCCGTCCGACCGCGAGGGCTGCCTCCAGGATATCCACTGGTACGACGGCGCCTGGGGCTATTTCCCCACCTACACCCTGGGCGCGATGACGGCGGCGCAGTTGTTCGCCGCCGCCCGGGACGCCGATCCGGCGATCGAGAGCGCCATTTCGGACGGCGATTTCGCGCCCCTTCTCGCTTGGCTGCGCGGCCACGTGCACGGCTTGGGGTCCCGCCACACGGCGGCCGAGATGCTCACCCGAACGACCGGACGACCGCTGGAAACGGCCCCGTTCAAGGCGCATCTGGAGCGTCGCTACTTGGGAGACTGAACGGGAGGAACTCGCGGATCTAGCCCCGCGCCGCCTCGACCGCCGCCAGCATGGCCTCGGCGGCCTCAAGCTCGCGCTCCGCGCCGCGCCGCTCGCCATCGCTGCCGGCGTTCATCAATGCGTCGTTGGCCTTTCGCAGGCGGTCATCGGCCATTTCCATGGTGATGTCCTTCAGCGGCTGCGCCACCTCGGCCAGCACCGTGCAATGCTCCGGGTGCACCTCGGCGAATCCGCCCTCGACGAAAATCCGGTCGGTGATCGTGTCCAGATCCTCCTCGTAGAGGGAGATGGTGCCGGCTCGCACCGTCGACAGCATCGGGCTGTGGCCCGGCAGCACGCCGAAATCGCCCTCGCCGCCCGGGACCACCACCATCGCCACCGGCTGCGAGGACATGAGGCGGACCGGAGTCACCAGCTCGAATTGAAGCGTCTTCACGTTTTCGGCCATCGCGTGGGTTCCGATTCGATCTGCGTCCCGATGGGGACCTAGTGTCCCGAATCCGAAGTTCGGAGCATTATTTGGCAGGCGTTTTCGAACTTCGAATCCACCACACTAGGCCGCCTCGGCCATTTTCTTGGCCTTGGCCAGGGCGTCGTCCATGGTTCCGACCATGTAGAACGCGGCCTCCGGCAGGTGATCATACTCGCCGGCGCAGATCGCCGCAAAGCCCTTGATGGTGTCCTCCAGATTCACGAACACGCCCGGCGATCCGGTGAAGACCTCGGCGACGTGGAACGGCTGCGACAGGAAGCGCTGAATCTTGCGGGCCCGGGCGACCACCAGCTTGTCCTCTTCCGACAGCTCGTCCATGCCCAGGATCGCGATGATGTCCTGCAATCCCTTGTAGGTCTGCAAAACGCGCTGCACCTCGCGGGCGACCCGGTAGTGCTCGTCGCCGACCACCCGTGGGTCGAGCACGCGGGAGGTGGAATCCAGCGGATCGACGGCCGGGTAGATGCCCAGCTCGGAAATCTGCCGCGACAGCACGGTGGTCGCGTCCAGGTGGGCGAACGAGGTCGCCGGCGCCGGGTCGGTCAGATCGTCGGCCGGGACGTA